>DATEDO010000067.1:0-13767 GCA_035281625.1 Candidatus Methylomirabilota bacterium | reverse complement strand
TTCTGCATCTTCTTCGGTCCCACGCCCATGAGCCGGGGGGCGGAGATCCGACCCGCGAGCCCGGTGAACGTGTTCGGCCGTATCGTGGGCGATCCCAAGGTGTTCAAGAAGGTCGCCGCCGGCACCACCATTCGCATCGAGCGCGCGTGAGCCGCGCGGCTCTCGCGCAGGAGGCGTCATGAAGATTTTCCTCGACTCCGCGAACGTGAACGAGTTGAAGGAAGGCGTGGCCATGGGCCTGGTGGACGGCTGCACCACCAATCCCTCGCTGATCGCCAAGGAGAAGCGGCCCTTCCGGCCGCTGGTGGAGGAGATCTGCTCCATCGTGCCGGGCGACGTGAGCCTGGAGGTGGTGGCGACCGACTTCGACGGCATGGTGAAGGAAGGCAAGGAGCTGGCGCAGGTCGCGCCCAACGTGGTCGTGAAGTGCCCGCTCACCAAGGACGGGCTCAAGGCGGTGAAGCATCTCAGCGGGCAGGGGATCCGCGTGAACCAGACCCTCTGCTTCTCTGCCCCCCAGGCGCTCCTGTCCGCCAAGGCCGGCGCCGTCTACATCAGCCCGTTCCTGGGCCGCCTGGACGACATCGGCGCGGTGGGCATGGACCTCATTCGCGACATCTGCCAGATCTACGCGAACTACGGCTTCAAGACCCAGGTGCTGGCGGCGTCCATCCGCAACCCGATTCACGTGCTGGACGCCGCCAAGGCGGGCGCCCACGTGGCGACCATGCCGTTCAACGTGCTGGAGATGCTGATGAAGCACCCCCTCACCGACATCGGCCTCAAGAAGTTCCTGGACGACTGGGAAAAGTCGGGCTCGAAGATCTAGCCTCCACCCGCGGGGCCCCTCGCGCCCGTATACCTGGATGACATGGACAGGGAACGGGCGTTGATGCGGCGGGTAGCCGAGGGCGACGGCCGGGCCTTTACCGACCTGGTGGAGGCCTACGGGCCCAAGCTCCTCGCGGTGGCGCGGCGGCTCCTCGGCTCCCGGGCGGACGCGGAGGACGCGGTGCAGCGGGCTCTCCTCCAGAGCTATCAGGGAGCGCGGAGCTACGAGCCCCGCTGGGCCGTCTCCACCTGGCTCTACCGCATCCTCACCAACGTGTGCGTGGACGAGCTGCGGCGCCGGGGCGTGCGTGCCGGGCACGCCGAGACGACCGCGCCGGCGGGATCCTCGTTCGAGGCGCCCGGCGACGCCGGACGGCGCATCGACGTGGAGCGGGCGCTGGCCAAGGTCCCGCGCGAGGCGCGCGTGCTCCTCGCGCTCCACTACGTGAACGGCCTCGGCAATGCCGAGCTCGCCCGCATCCGCGGCATCTCGATCAACACGGTGAAGAGCCAGCTGGCGCGCGGCAAGTCCATCCTGCGCGCGGCGCTGGCCGAAGGGGGCCACGAATGACTCGGGATCGGATCGATCAGATGCTCGTCGACTACTTCAAGCCCGCGGCGGCGCCGGCGGGGCTCGCCCAGCGGGTGATCCGCCGGGCGGCGGCGGCGGACCGTGAGGCGGAGTCGCTGCTGGATCGCCTGGCCGTGTCGGCCACGCCCAAGGGGATCAGCTTGATCCGTCTGGGGGCGCAGGCCCCGGGTGAGAGCGGGGCGGCGCGCAAGCTCATCGAGCAGGCGCGCGGGGAGCTCCACGACTATCTCCGGGGCGAGCGGGCGTACTTCTCGGTGCCAGTGGATCTCCACGCCGTCCCCGCGTTCCAGGCCAAGGTGCTGAAGGCGGCGGGCGCCATTCCCTTCGGCCAGGCCCGGCCCTATGCCTGGGTGGCCACGCGCATCGGCCATCCCGGCGCGGTGCGCGCGGTGGGGACGGCCCTGGGAAAGAATCCGGTGCCGCTGATCGTCCCGTGCCATCGCGTCCTCAAGAGCGACGGCGGCGTGGGCGGCTACATCTTCGGCGCGCGCTTCAAGGGACGGCTGCTCGAGATCGAGCGGATCACCCCGGTGCTCGAGGGGTGCACGAGCACGCGCATCGTGTGCCGGGTCGGCTGCGCGCATCTCCGGCGTGCCCGGCCGGAGCATCGCGTGGTGTTCGCCTCCGTGGAGGACGCGCGGTCGGTCGGCTACCGGCCCTGCCGGGTATGCCGGCCCGCGAAGATCGCGTGAGCAACCGGGAAGACCTCGCGCGTCGCTGCGCGCAGCTCGCGTGGGAGGACATCGTGGCCTCGCTGGACGCGCGCGGCTACGCGACGACGGGGCCGCTGCTGGATGCGGCCGAATGCGAGGGCCTGGCGGAGCTGTACGCCGACGAGCCCCGCTTCCGCAGCCGCGTGGACATGGCGCGCTTCCGATTCGGCGAGGGCGAGTACAAGTACTTCGCCGCGCCGCTCCCCGAGCCGGTGGCCACGCTGCGGCAGGCGCTCTATTCGCCGCTGGCCCCCGTGGCCAATCGATGGGCGGAGCGGCTGGGGGCCCGCGAGCGCTTTCCCCCCGATCTCGCGGGGCTGACCAAGCTCTGCGCCCGTCACGGCCAGGCGCGGCCCACGCCGCTGCTGCTGCGCTACGGCAAGGGCGGCTACAACTGCCTCCACCAGGACCTCTACGGGAAGGTCGCCTTTCCGCTCCAGCTGACGATCCTGCTCAGCGAGCCCGAGACGGACTTCACGGGTGGCGAGTTCGTCCTGGTCGAGCAACGGCCCCGCGCCCAGTCCGCGGCCCACGTGGTGCCGCTGGCGAGGGGCGAGGCCGTCATCTTCACCACGCGCTACCGTCCCGCCCGCGGGGCGCGAGGCTGGTATCGCGTAGCCCTGCGCCACGGCGTGAGCGAGATCCGGTCAGGTGAGCGCTACACGCTGGGCGTCATCTTCCACGACGCGGAGTGAGCCGGGCGACTCCACGCGGCCCTCAGGGCCGGACGGCGTCGATGTAGGTCCAGCAGCAGCGGAAGGCGTCGCGCCCGCCGAAGAGCGTGTCCATGGCGTGGCGGATCAGGCCCAGGCGGTCCTCCACGGCCTGGGCGGTCGGCGGCCGGCCGTCGATCTTGGCCGAGCCGCCCATCCAGCCCAGCACCGCCTCGTGATACGCGCTGAGGAACTCGAACCACTCGTCGACCCGAGCCTCGATGGAGCGCGCCCGAACCTCCTCCACCGAGAAGCCCGCCGCGTCCAGGGCGCGGAGATAGTGGTCCAGCGGGCGGACGGGCAGGAAGACCTGATCCCGATACGCGACATGGGCCTCCAGGCGGGCCTCATCGTCGAGGAGGGGTCGATACGCGGCGTAGCGCGCATCGTTCCGCACCAGGCCGACCGCGACCTCGTGGATGGCGTAGACGGTCTCGTCGAGAATCCACTCGCTGGGGCGGGACTGCGGGTTGCGGATATTCCCCGACTGCACGAACGCGCGCCCGCCCGGCCGCAGCACGCGGGCCCAGGAGCCGAGCGTCTCGGCGAGCCCGCGGTAGAGGTGGATCGCGTTCGTGGAGGTGATGACGTCCGCCTTCCGCTCGAGGAGCTCGGGCCCCACCACCTCGTCGAGCAGCTCGAGGCGCCGCTCCTCCTTCAGCCAGCGGAGCAGGCGGAAGGCGACGCGCTCCTCGCCGCCGAACTTGTCGACGGCGACGCGGAGGAATTTGGGCGAGCTGTCCACGATGAGCACGCCGACCTGGCGGTCGAAGATGCGGAGATTGAGCCGGTCGAGGAGTATGCCCGTCCCGCCCGAGTAGTCGATGAGGAGATGGCCATCCTCGAGATGCCGGGCGAGGTCCTCCACCGTCGGGTCGAGGTTCCGGTACCAGCCGTGGTTTTCCACGGTGTCGTACTTGAGGCCGAACGTGTCCATGGGCTGCTGCACCCAGTCCTGATCGGGCAGGCGGGCGAAGCCGGCCGGCCAGTGGAACCGCGGCCGCGGGCGGCCCGCCCGCGGCTGCGGCTCGCTCACCTCGGCGTGAATGCGCAGGAGGTCCGGAACGGTGGCGGCCGGCCGCCGGCCCCAGCCGCACTCGGTGGCGATGCCGAAGCCGGACACGTAGCGCCGCGCGACCTCCATCCGGCGCCGCGTGCCCTCCACGCCGTCGGTATGGTGGACGAGGCCCAGGTAGAGCTCGGTCTCGGCGCGCAGGCGCAGATCGCGAAGCGGCGCGTAGTACGCGTCGTCGAAGCGCTCGCGGGGGACGGGCAGGTGAATCCAGTTGAGCGGCCGCCCCAGGCTCGCGGTGAGGGCGTTGCCGAGATCGACGAGCCGGCCGGCATCCGCGGGCTCCTTGAAGTGACGGTGCTGCACGTCCCCATAGCAGAGGTGATAGCCGAGCGGGATGTCCGGCGGCACGTGACGGGAGATGCGCAGCAGACGCTCGAGGATGCCGCCCTTGATGTCGCCGAACCACACCGGGTAAACGCCTTCGAGCATGCCCAGCTCGAAGTTGGTGTCCCACTGTATGGCGAGCTGGTCGTGGGGCACCTCGCGAAGGATGGTCGCGAGCTCGGCGAGGACCTGCTCCTCGTAGACGGGCTCGAGCAGCGCCCGATGCTCGGGCACCACGAACGCGCTGATGGGGGCCAGGGGCGTGGGCAGGCAGACCTGGAAGCGACAGGCCACGGGCACCACCCCGTCGCGCTTGAGCCGGGCGAAGACGCGGTAGGACGACGCCGCCGCGTCGGCGTAGCCGAGCGCGCCGAAGGCCACGCTCTCCGCGCGTGCGCCCTCGGCGAGGCGGACCCGGGGGAGGGGGCGCCAGCTGTCGGGGCCGGGCGGCACCACTTCGAGCTGCCGCTGCGTGGTGAACACGGGGAGCTGCCAGACGATCCAGTCCGAGCGTGGCCCGGTCTCGCCGTCGGGGATGCGCCGCACGCGATCCCCGATGGCGCCCGCGACCGCGCGGAACACCGCCTCGGGGCTGGCCAGCGGCACGCTGCCGACCAGATGCGCTCCGGAGGCCACGAGGTCGGGGACGGAGGGGCTCATGCCGGCGCTCGGATGAAGCCGAGCTTCCGCCCAAATCCCCGCGAGGTCAAGACGCGTGCGGCGGCGCGCGGGTTCGCGATTCCCGGGCCCCCTTACCCCTGGTTGACGGCGACCATGACCGCCGTGATCTGATTCTTGTAGAGGCAGTCGATCTGCGCGAATCCCGCCCGCCGCATGTCCTCGCGCATCGCCCAGATCGAGTCGGGCTGATCGCCCAGCGTCCCGTCCAGCTCGAGCTGCCGCGCGCGGATCTCCGCGGCGGTCTTTCGCGAGCCGTAGCGGGTCCGGGCCCGCTCCGTCATCCACGCGATCCACCGGTCGAACGCCCAGGCCTGCATGGCCGGCGCGTCCTCGCGGACGCGGTCGCCGGTGATGACGAGCCCCTCCCGCCGGAGCACACGGCGGACGTCGGTGTAGATCCGCACCCGGCTCGCCGGCTCCACGTTGTGCAGCGTGAAGCAGGAGACGACGGCGTCGAAGGGTCCCGCCAGCGCGGGCGGCAGACCGTCCCGGAGATCGTGCTGCACCGTCTCGACGCGGCCGTCCTCGCCGAACCGGGCGCGGGCGCGCGCGAGCATCTCCGCCGAGAAGTCGAGCAGGGTGACGGACGCGACCGGGACGCGCTCGAGGAGGACGGCGGTAACGTCGCCGTGGCCGCAGCCCAGATCGAGGAATCGCGGCCGGGACGACGCGCAGGAGGCGGCGAGGTCGGCGATGAGCGCGAGTGCCTCGTCGCGGCCCGGCACCATATCGGACTGCACCCGCAGGCGCAGCGCCGCCTTCGACGACGCCCATCCGCCGGGTTCGTTCATGGACGGGCTCGTTATAGCATGGACAGATGAGAGAAGGAGAGGCGCCGAGGTATCCGCCGCCGCCCGTCGTCTTCAAGGGCCGCCTCTGGTCCGCGGAGGAGATGGCGTCCATCGCCGCGGGCTGGCTCGACATCGTCCGCGAGCGCACGCCGGCCCGCCCGGGCCTGACCGCGATGCTCATGGCCAATCACCCCGAGGCCATCGCGCTCTTCTTCGCCCTGTCGAGCCTGCCCCATCCCGTCATCGTCTACGCGGCCGACCCCCGGGCCTGGCGCAGCCAGCCGCCGGTGCCCCCGGGCACGCCTCTGTTCGTGCCGCCGCCGCTTCGCGAGATGGCGGACGCTGGTGACGCGCTCGGGCTGCGGGCCACCGTGCTGCCGGAGGCGAGGGCCGCGTCCGCTCCCACCGCGGTCGTTCCCTTCATGAGCTGCCGGGGGTTCGTGAACTTCACCTCGGGCTCCACCGGGCTGCCCAAGCCGGCTCACATCACCACGCGCAGCTTCCTCGTCCAGACCGCGGCCATCATCGAGGCCTGCGGGCTCACCGCCGAGACCAATGTCGCGGGCTCGCTCTTCCTCTACACCCATTACGGCCTGGGTCAGGCGCTCATCCTCCCCACCGTGCTGGGCTCCACGCTCGGGCTTCTCGAGCGTTTCGATGCGCGGTCCCTCCTGACCCTCTGGGCCTCGGGCGCCTACGGCTACTGGGCGGGGACACCGATGATGGCGGACATGCTGACGCGCGTGCCCATGGCGGTGCCCCGCTCCGCCATCCCGCGCATCTGCCACATCAGCGCGGGGAAGCTCACCCGTCGAGTCTTCGACGCCTTCACCGAGCGTTTCGGGGTGAAGCTGCGGCCGAACTACGGCCAGACGGAGAACGGGTTCATCACCGCGGACCGGGCCCCGGACGACGCCATCCGTCCCGACTGCGTGGGACGCGCATCGCCCGGCATCGAGATCCGCGTCGGCGAGGACCCGCGGGTCCCTGATCCGCCCGGCACCCTGGGGCGTGTCTGGTATCGCAGCCCCTGGTACATGGAGGGCTACGGGTTTCCGCCGGATCTCGCGCCTCGTGAGGGAGTGCAGGGCTGGTGGCCCACCGCCGACATGGGCGTCCTCGACGCGGACGGGTATCTCACGCTGGCCGGCCGGGTGGACGACTGCTTCAAGACCTCCGCGGGCCATCTGGTGAATCCCGGCGAGATCGTGCAGGCGCTCATGAGCCGGACCGGCGTCATCGAGATCGTGGTGGTGCCCGTGCTGGGGCCGGCCGGGCACGTGATCGGCGTGGTCGCGGAGGCGGACGAGACGATCACGCCCGATCAACTGCGCACCGTGGCCGCGCGGCGCTTGCCCGCATGGCTGCAGCCCCACGTGCTCGCGCGCGTGGCGCGCCTACCGCGCCTGGTGAGCGGCAAGGCCGATCGTCAGGCCTGCCAGCGCCTCCTGCTCGAGGCCCGGGGCTGGACGGCGCGGGCGCCCGCGAAGGGCTGACGCGCGCGTCCCTCAGGAGCGGGCGAGCGCCCGCCGGAGGGCCGCGGCGACCGCGTCCACGTGAGTGGTGACGCAGCTCAGATGGCCCCCCGGAATGCTCGTCACCGTGAGCTTCGGCGCGACGGCGGCCCACCCGTGCGTGCGGTCGCCCGCATGCCTCTGCTCATCACCCTTCGGCCACAGGAGGAGGACGGCGCCTCCGTACGAGCCGGGGACATAGGTTCTGAGGACGTCCTTGTAGGCCGCGAAGCGCTCCGATTGGGCGCGACGCCGCTCCGCCACCGCGCGCGCGCCCGGGCTGCGAGGATCGACCGGCGGTGCCACGGGGGCCGCGTCGGGAAGTCTCCGGCCCAACCGCCGGAGCCGACTCCAGTAGTAGCGCAGGATATAGGAAGCCGACCGATCCGGCACGCGCGGCCCCGCCGTGCTGCGCACGTCGGTCGCGATCATCACGAGCAGGGCCACCGTCTCGCCCGCGGCCTCGAGACGCCGCGCCATCTCGAAGGCGACGAGCCCGCCGTTACAGTGCCCGCCCAGCCGGTACGGGCCCTTCGGCTGAATGGAGCGGAGCGTGACGAGCTGATCTTCCGCCATCGCCTCGATGGTGGCGGGAATGGGGACGCCGTGGAGGCCATGGGCCCCGAGGCCGTAGAAGGGCCGATCCGTCCCGAGCTGAGCCGCGAGATTGAGGCAGTAGTACCCCGCTCCGTTGATGTCCCCGTGGAGGAAGATGAACGGGGGGCGCCGACCGTCGGTGTGGCGGGCGAACACTCGCGGCCGCGGGGGAGACGCCGGGGGTGGGGCCTCGCCCTCCTCGAGGGGCATGCCGAGCCGCGCCATCACCGCGGCCAGCGCGGCGATGGTCCCCGGTGGATCCCAGGCCTCGTCGGGCACCGCGCGCCCCAGGGCCTGTTCCACGCGCGCGAGAAGCCGCGCGCGCTGCGCCGGAGTGACGCCCAGCGCGGTCAGGGAATCGTCGATGCCGACCCGGCGGCCGAGCACCTCGGACCAGAGGTCCACCAGCAGCACGTCGAGCTGATTGGTGGGGGCCCGGATCGCCGCCGCCCTCAGCGCCGGGCGCCGTCGACCGCCTGCATCAGGCGCGCGACGGTCAACGCCGTCCCGTCGGCGAACAACGCCGGGGGATCGAGGCGCACGGAGAATGCCGCCTCGCAGGCGAGGACGGCTTCGAGCAGGTCGGCCGAATCCAGCCAGAAGCCGCCCTCGCTGAGCGGCGTCTCGGGCCCCGGATGCGACGGCGTGCGATCGGGCCCCGCGATCTCGGTCAGGATGGCAATCAGACGGGAGACATCCGGCGTCGCCCCCGGCATCACCGGGCTATCCGAGGAAGTCGCGACAGAGCGCCTCCCACATCTCGGCCGAGAGCCTGAGGCTCTCCGTGTCCACCCGCTCGTTGTGCCCGTGGAACATCACCGGGTACTCGGTGTAGGGGATGCGGAGCGAGTGTAGCCCGAAGCCGTACGAGGGAATGCCCTTCCAGCGGAAGAAGCGCGCGTCGGTGCCCCCGGTGGTCATGGCCGGCACGACGCGGCTGCCGGGCATCAGCCGCGTGGCCACGCGCGACATCGCGTGCATGATGGGCGTGTCGAGCGGGGACAGCGAGCCGCCCCGTCGCCGATTGGGCGGCGTGTCGATGGTGACGCGGTCGGCGAGATCCCCCATGGCTTCCTTGAGCATCGCCTCCACCTCCTCGGAGGTGACGCCGGGCAGCGCGCGGATGTCGACCTGGATCTCGACCTTGTCGGGGATCACGTTCACCTTGCTGCCGCCGTGCGCGACATTGGGCGAGAAGGTGGTGTGGGTGCAGGCATGCGCTTCTCGGGCGAGCGTCAGGTTGTCCATGTCGCGGGCGGCCTTCCACACGCGCTCGGGATCGAGGAGGTCGGCGGTGAGATCGGGATCCAGTCCCAGCGCGCCGACGTAGTTCTTCCACGGATCGAGGATGCGGGCGGCCGGGCGGTAGTCGGCGATGCGCTGGATGATGACGGCGGCGGTGACCAGCGCGTTGTCGGTGCGGAAGGGGCGCGAGCCGTGGCCGGGAGTGCCGTGCACGGTGAGGAGACGCCAGTTGCCGCCCTTCTCGCCCACCGAGACCCGCAGCGTGTAGCCGGTGGGCGTGGGAATGGGCACCCCGCCGCTCTCGGTGATGACGTAGTCGCACCGGACCGCGTCCGCCTCGTGCTCGACCAGGTGCTCGGCGCCGTACACCCCGCCCGCCTCCTCGTCGGCGACGGCCAGGTAGATCAGGGTGCCCTTCGGCTTCCAGCCGCTGGTGGCCAGGCGCCGCGTGGCCACCGCCATGGTGGCGGTGAGGTTCAGCATGTCGATGGCGCCGCGCCCCCACACCACGCCGTCGACGAGCTCGGCGGCGAAGGGGTCGCGCGTCCATCCGGACGGGCTCACCGGGACCACGTCGGTGTGGCCCATCAGCAGGAGGGTCGGGGCCTTCGTGTCGCTCCCCTCGATCCTGGTGATGAGGCTCATGCGCCCCGGCGAGGAGGTGTAGCGCTCGCACGAGAGCCCTGACCCCGCGAAGAAGTCCTCGAGGGCGTCGCAGCTCCGGTCCTCGTGGCCCGACGATTCCTCGCCGGTGTTGACGCACCCGTTGCGAATCAGCGTGCGGAGCAGCTCGGTGGACTGCACCTCGATGTCGCTGGTGGCGCTCATGTCAGGCTCTCCCGGTTGTAGCGGCGAGGTGGGGCCGGATCTCGCGCGCGAAGCGCTCGAAGATCGACACCATGTCGTCGAGGTCGCGATAGCGGGCTTCGAGCAGGAAGGACGAGACGCCCAGCTCGTGGTAGCGGCGGATATCGGCCACGATCTGCTCGGGCGTGCCCTGGAGCGGCTTGCGGTCCGCGCCGCCGGGCTGGTCCCGGAAGGACAGGCCCGCGCGCAGGGTGATGGCGAGGTCCTCGAGCTTGCGGCCGGTCCTGGCGCACTCCTCCCGAAGGCGCGCGATGGCGCGCGCGAACGCGTCGGGCGGGGTGAAGGCGGCGTGCCAGCCGTCGCCCAGCTCGGCGACCCGGCGCAGGGCGCGCGGGGTGTGGCCGCCCACCCAGATCGGGATGCTCCGGCGCGGGGGCTGGGGCATCACGCCGATCTCGGGGAAGGAGAAGAACTCCCCCCGATAGCAGGCGCGCTCCTGCGACCAGCAGGCGCGCATGATGCGGATGGCCTCGTCGGACCACGCGCCGCGCCGGTCGAAGTCCCCGCCGAGGATCTCGATCTCCTCTCGCATCCAGCCCACGCCGACGCCCAGGATGAGCCGCCCCTCGGCGAGGTGATCCAGGGTGGCGAGCGTCTTGGCCGCGAGCACGGGGTGCCGGTGGGGCAGCACGAGGATGGTGGTGCCCAGGC
Organism: Candidatus Methylomirabilota bacterium; assembly: GCA_035281625.1. Lineage (GTDB taxonomy): Bacteria > Methylomirabilota > Methylomirabilia > Rokubacteriales > CSP1-6 > DASRWT01. Next base: position 3,173 of record DATEDO010000067.1, on the reverse strand, counting down.
GCGTCCGCTCGGTGACGCCGGCCACCAGGGCCAGCGTGGTCAGGGGCTCGAGAAAGGCCGCCTGGGGCGGGAGCGGGAACTGCCCGGTGGGATGGTAGGGATACTTCGACTGGATGGCGTAGGGCAGCACCACGTGGTCGCTGGCCCAGAGCGACTCGTAGCCCAGCGCCTCCATCTTCCGGGCGAAGGCGAGCACGTTGCCGCGCGTCGCGATGGGGCCGAAGACGGGCAGGTGGCAGCCGAAGGTGAGGGCGCGGGCCGGGGGCATCGCGCTCCTCTAGTGGGCGTGCGCGCCGGACGCGTACACGGTGGCCTCGGCCACCTCGTTGCCGGCGATCATCTCACCGAGCCGCGTGCGCTGGATCTTGCCGCTGGAAGTCTTCGGAATGGTGCTGGCCCGGACCAGGAGCACCTTGGCCGGACGATGCCCGGTCGTCCGGTGCACGCGCTGCACGATCTCGCGAACCAGCGTCGACTGCTCGTCGCGGGTGCCGCCGTCGCCGCGCACCTCCGCCACGATGTGGAGGCGCTGGCTGCCCGTCCGCTCGCTGTCGATGCCCACCGCGGCCGAGTAGCGGACGCCGGGGATGTGGTCCACGACTTCTTCCACGTCGGCGGGGATCAGGTTGCCGCCGCCGAGGATGATGAGGTCCTTCACGCGGCCGGTGATGTAGAGGTACTCCTCGGCGTCGAGGAAGCCCAGATCGCCCGTGCGCAGCCAGCCGTCGGGCGAGAGCACCTGGCGCGTGGCGTCGGGGTTCCCGTAGTAGCCCTGCATGACGCCGGGGCTGCGCACCACGATCTCTCCTTCCTCGCCCGCCCGCAGCACGCGATCGTCCTGCATGATGCGCACGGAGACGCCCCGGCAGGCATGGCCGACGGAGAGGAACTTCCCCGAGGCGTCCAGGCGCAGCGGGGTGAAGCGCGGCCAGATCGCCACCGCGAGGGTAGCCTCGGCGAGCCCGTAGCAGGGGGTGATGATGTTGTCCAGGCCGAACTTCCGCTCGAACGCCTGGATGGTGCTGAGCCGCACCGGCTCCGCGCCGGACAGCGCCTGCTTGAGCGAGGACAGATCGATGCCGGCCAGGTCGGCGATGTTACGCACGCAGTTGCGATAGCCGAAGTCCGGCGAGACCGTGAAGGTGGCGCGCACCCGGGTGATCATCTCGAGCCAGGTCCGCGGGCTCTTGAGATCGGGCGGCAAGAGATGCAGGGCCGCGCCGGTGGTGGGCGGCGTGAAGGCGCAGCCGATCAGCCCCATGTCGTGATAGAGGGGCAGCCAGGACACCACCACATCCTCGCGCCCCAGCTGCGCCGCCTCCGCCATGAACTCGACGGTCCGACAGACGTTCCAATGACTCAGGACCACGCCCCGCGGGTGGCCGGTGCTTCCCGAGGTGTACTGGATGAAAGCCACGTCATCTTCCCGAAGAATCGGGAAGGTGGCCGTGGGCGCGTCCGCTTCCAGGTCCGACGGCTCGAGCACGTGCCGCACGTTCGCGGCCGCCGCCGCGGACTCCTCCACGCCGCGCCGGAACCAGCCGATGGTCACCACCGCCTTGGCCTCGGAGTCGCGGAAGATGTTGCCGGTGGCCTCCACCCCGAGGGTGGGATAGAGGGGCACGGGAATCGCGCCCAGCCGCAGCACGCCGAAGAACGTGTAGAAGAACTCCGCGCAGGTCGGGAAGATCAGGCAGACCTTGTCTCCCCGGTCGATGCCGTAGCGGCGGAGCCCGGCGGCGTAGCGCTCGCTCTCGCCCCACAGCTGGCCATAGAGCACCGGCGTGTCGAAGAGGGTGAAGTAGGGCTTGTCCGGGTCCGCGCTGGCCCGTTGGCCCATGAGCTCCGCAAGCGTGCCGGCCTTGATCATGGGGAACAGGGCCATTTTAGCGGATCAAGGGCCTGCGCCAAAGGCCCGCCCTCGCTCCGCTCGGGACCCCATCACGTATCCGCTCGCCTCGCCTGCGGCTGCGGCTCGCCAAGCTACCGCTCGATGACGATGGTCTCGAAGCACTCCGCGTAGGCGTAGCCCTTGGCCTTGCCCAGCTCGGCGTTGCGCTCGCGCACCCGCTTTTCGACTGCGGCGAAGTCCTGAAACTGGCTCTGGTGGCAGGCCAGCGCCTTCAGCTTGAGATCCATGGTCTCGGTGATGTCCACCACCAGATCCGGGTCGCTCCACCACATCATGTGCACTTCCTTGATCTTGTGGGGCTCCAGCCCCTGGGCGAGCAGCTCCGGGAAGGCCATGTGGTCGCGAGCGAGGGGATAGACGCAGTCGAGCGCGATGCCCGCCACGGTGCGGTGATCGCGATGCGAGGCGCCCAGATTCTTCGTCCGGTGCGGATTCTGGATGATGAGCAGATCGGGCCGGTGGCGCCGGATGGCCGCGGTCACCGCCATGCGGGTCTCGCGCGTGTTCTCGACCTCGCAGTCGGGGAAGCCGAGGAAGTCCACCGTCTCCACGCCGAGCACGCGGGCGGCGTTCCGCTGCTCCTCCTCCCGGATTGCGGCCAGCCGCTCGGGGGTCATGCGGCGATCGCTCGAGCCCTTGTTGCCGTTGGTGACGATGCAGTAACTGACGCGCTTGCCCTCCGTGACGAGACGGGCGATGGTGCCGCCGGCGCCGAACTCGGAGTCGTCAGGATGGGCGGTCACCACCATCACCCGCTGGATGCGCTCGGTCATGTCCTCTCCTTTGTTCGCCTTTATAATGCGGGCCGTGCCGGGGAAATCAAGCGCGGTTTTGCTCCTCGTCCTCCTCCTCTCGTTCGTGGCGCTGGCCGCGCTGCCGGGTGGCGCGGGCCATGTCCGCGTGGGCCCCTTGTCGCTCGTGTGGTGGTATGGGGGTGTGATCGCGCCGGTGCTGGCCGTGGCGGTGGCCGTGCTGAGCCGCGGCGCGCGCGGATGAGAGAAGCGAGCGCGGTCCTGGCCGCCTGGCTCGGTCCCGCCGTCTGGCTCACCCTGCCCGCGCTACTCCTCGCGCACGGCGCGCGCGGGCTCTGGGCGACCCTCCTCGTGCTGGTGGCGCCGCTGCTCGCGCTGCTCATCGGGCGCCCCGCCGCGGCCACGCGCGACGAGGCCGCCGCGCCCACGCCTCTCGTGCACGTGGCCGCCTACTTTCTCCTTGTGGTCGCGCTCATCTGGGCCGGGCTCAGCATGGCGGGCGACGTGGG
>DATEDO010000066.1:0-2567 GCA_035281625.1 Candidatus Methylomirabilota bacterium | reverse complement strand
TGGCCCTGGCCGCGCGGTCGTCGCGAGAGCTCGCGCAGGTGGCGGGCGCCATCCAGGCGGGAGGCGGACGGGCCCTCGCGGTGCCCACCGATGTGCGGCAGGAGCCCGCGGTGACCGCGTGCGTGAAGGCGGCGCTGGCCGAGCTGGGGCGGCTGGACATCGTGGTGGCGGCGGCGGGCGTCGCCGTCTTCGGGCCGGTGGTGGAGAGCAAGGCCGCGGACTGGGACGACACCATGGCGGTGAACCTGCGGGGGGCCTATCTGGCCGCCCGGGCCGCCCTGCCCACCATGGTGGCGCAGGCGCGCGGCACCATCATCCTCGTGGGCTCCATGGTGACCACCCGCACCTTGCCCGGCAGCGCCGCCTACACCGCCTCCAAGTACGGCCTGCTGGGCTTCGGCCGCGTGCTCACCGAGGAGCTGCGCGGGACGGGCGTGCGGGTGGGGGTGCTGTCCGCGGGAGCCGTGGACACGCCTCTCTGGGACGCCATTCCGAATGCGCCGGACCGGGCCCTCATGGTCACGCCCGCGCAGGTGGCCGAGGCCGCGGTCTTCATGGCGACCCTGGGGCCCAACGCCGCCCTCGAGGAGATGACGCTGATGCCCGCGCGGGGGGTGCTCTGAGGGGTCGCCGTGCGCCCCGGGGCTCGCCCGACGCCCCCGGGGACGCGGTGTTGTATAATCGACACACGGCGGCACGATACGCCGCAGGCGTCGTGAACTCTTCAAGGAGGTAGGCATGGTCACACTGAGCGAAACGGCCGCGAAGAAGATCTCCGAGCTGCGGCTCGAAGAGGGCAAGCCCGAGTGGGGGCTGCGGATCCGCCTCGTGGGCGGCGGCTGCTCCGGCATGTCCTATGAGCTCGGCTGGGACGACACGGCCGCGGCGGACGATAACGTCGTGGAGTCCCACGGCGTGAAGGTGTTCGTGGACTCGCGTAGCATGCCCTATCTGGAGGGCAGCGAGATCGACTACGTCGACAACAACATGCTGGGCGCCGGCTTCGCGATCAAGAACCCGAACGTGAAGTCGTCCTGCGGCTGCGGCTCGTCGCATCAGTTCTAGCCGCACGCGGCGTCGCGCATGAAGGTGCAGGTCCGGTTGTTCGCCCGGTATCGTGAAGCGGCCGGGCGCGACCGCGTGGAGATCGACCTTCCCGAGGGCGGTACCGTCGAGACGGCGTGGGATGCGGTGACGAGCCGATTCCCCGCGCTCTCGGCGTACCGCCCGTTCACGTTGTTCGCCGTGGATCAGGACTATGTCCCGCCCGACCGCGCGCTCCGACCCGGCGACGAGCTGTGCCTGTTCCCGCCGGTGAGCGGTGGCAGCGCCGCCGTCCCGACGCCCGACCTCGTGGAGCTGACCGAGTCGCCGCTCTCCGAGCCCGCGATGATGGCGGCGGTGGAGGACGGCGGCGCCGGCGCCATCGTGCTCTTCTCCGGGGTGGTGCGTGACCAGACCGGGGGTCGCGGGGTGAAGTTCCTCGAGTACGAGGCGCACGGCCCCATGGCGGTGGGCAAGATGCGGGAGATCGCGGCGGCGGCGCGCGCGCGCTTTCCCGGCATCCGGAAGATCGCCATCGCGCACCGCATCGGCCGCCTGGAGATCGGCGAGTCGAGCGTACTCATCGCGGTGTCCACCGCCCATCGCGGGGAGGCCTTCGAGGCCTGCCGCTACGCCATCGACACCCTCAAGGAGACGGTGCCCATCTGGAAGAAGGAGTACTTCGAGGACGGCGAGGTCTGGGTCGGCCTCCAGTGTGATCACCGCCACTAGCCTCACCGAGCGCGTCCTCGCCACCGTTCGCCGTCACGGAATGCTCCGTGGCGGCGACGTCGTCTTGGCCGCGGTGTCGGGGGGCGCCGACTCGGTGGCGCTCCTCCACGTGCTCCGGGCCCTGGCGCCCGAGCTCGGCCTCACGCTCCGCGTCGTGCACGTGGATCACGGGCTACGGGCCGAGTCCGGCGCCGACGCGGCCTTCGTGGCGGGCCTCTGCCGCGCGTGGGACGTTCCGCTGCGCGTGGCGCGCGTGGAGGTGGTCCGGGACGGGGCGGCGGGCTGGGATGGTCTCGAGGCCGCGGCGCGCCGTGCGCGCTACGGGGCGTTTCGCCGCGCCGCCGAGGAGGTGGGAGCCACGCGCGTCGCCACCGGCCACACCGCCGACGATCAGGCCGAGACGGTGCTCATGCGGCTGCTCGAGGGCGCGGGGCCGCGCGGGCTCGGCGGCATCGCCCCCGTGCGCGGCGCCCATGTCCGGCCGCTCATCGAGACGCGCCGGAGCGAGGTCGAGGCGTATCTTCGCGCCCACGGGATCGAGTGGGTGGAGGACGCCACCAATCGCGATCCCCGCTTCCTGCGCAACCGCGTCCGCGGCGACGTGCTGCCATTCCTCGCCGCCCGGCTGGATCCCGGCATCGTCGCGCGCCTCGGCGACGGCGCCGCGCGGGCGCGAGCGCTGGTCGCGGAGCTCGAGCGCGAAGCGCGAGCGGCCCTGGTCCGCGTGAGCGCCCGCGAGGCCGACAGCATCGTACTGCCCGCGGCGGCGCTCGCGCGCATGCCCGAGGAGC
>DATEDO010000065.1:0-73884 GCA_035281625.1 Candidatus Methylomirabilota bacterium | reverse complement strand
CGGCGCCCGTGGGCGCGCCCGCGCGCTCGGCAGTGTCGCGCACGGTGCCCGTGCCCGCCCCCCCGGATCTCGATCTCCACGTGCTCCGGGACGTGCCGCTCAGCCACATCTATCCGTACCTCAATCTCCAGATGCTGCTGGGCAAGCATCTCGGGCTCAAGGGCTCGGTGAATCGCCTCCTCGAGGAGGGAGACGGAAAGGCGGTGGAGCTCCGGGACATGGTGGCGGCGCTTCAGCGCGAGGCGACGGCCCGAGCCTGGCTGCGCGCCGACGGCCTCTACCGCTTCTACGAGGCCCATGCCGAGGGCGACCACCTCGTCCTCCACGAGGGCGGCCGCGAGGTCGGGCGCTTCAGGTTCCCGCGCCAGCCCGGTGGCGAGCGCCTGTGCCTCGCCGACTACACGCGGCCCGCGGAGAGCGGCGAGCGCGATTACGTGGCGCTCTTCGCGGTGACCTGCGGCGCCGGGGTGCGCCACCTCGCCGAGGCGTGGAAGGAGCGCGGCGACTATCTGCGCTCGCACGCGCTTCAGGCGCTCGCCATCGAGAGCGCCGAGGCCTTCGCGGAGATGCTCCACGCGCGCCTCCGCACTCAGTGGGGCTTCCCCGATCCGCCCGGTCTGTCCATGGCGGATCGGCTGAAGGCCCGCTACCGCGGCGTCCGTGTGTCGCCCGGCTATCCGGCCTGTCCCGAGCTCGCCGATCAGCGCATCATCTTCGACCTGCTGGGACCCGAGCGCATCGGCCTCACCCTCACCGAGGCCTACATGATGGATCCCGAGGCGGCGGTGTCCGCCATCGTCTTCCATCATCCGGAGGCCAAGTACTTCAAGGCCGACGGCTCGCCCGCCTCCGAGTGATGCCGCAGGCGACCGTCTCGGGTCTGAGCCCGCGTTTCATGCACCTCTTCGCGGGTGAGCCCCTGGCCGGCCGGCGCCTGCTCGACGTGGGCTGCGGCTGGGGCCGCGTGGCCCTCGCGCTCGCGTCCGAGTGCGGCGCCGTCGTGGGGCTGGACCGCGAGCCGTCCCTGATCGCGGAGGCGCGCGAGCGGGCGGCGCGGGCCGGCTTCCGCCATGCCGAGTTCCACGTGGCCGACGTGGAAGCCGGCGAGTACACGGTATGGCGGCCCGATCTGGTCACCGCGCATCTCTGCGCGTCCGACGCCATCGTGGAACGCGCCGCCCGCGCCCTGCCGCCCGGCGGCTTCCTCGCCATCGTGGCGTTTCACGTCGATCAGTGGCGGGAGACGGGCAAGGTGTCGCGCTTCGCCTACGACGAGGCGCGGATGCGCACGGCCCTCGAGCGGGCGGGGCTCGCGGTGGAGGCGCTCGAGTCCGAGCGTGAGGTGCAGACATTCACCTCCGTGGAGGAAGCGCTCGCCGCCGCGGTAGGGCTCGAGGAGCGCTGGCGCGCGGATGGCCGCTGGTTCCGCTACATCGACTTCCTCGAGAAGGGCGGCCGCACACTGACGCGCAGCCACCTCATCGCGAAGGCGCGCCGCCCGTGATCGCCGACGCCGCGCTCACCGCGGCGGTCAAGACCCGCGCGCTCGACCTCGGCTTCGACCTGGTCGGAATCGGCCCCGCCGGCCCGCCCGAGCACGCCGAGTCGTTCATCCGCTGGGTCGAGGCCGGTCACGCCGGCACCATGCGCTATCTCGCGCGCCGCGGCGCCGAGCGGCTCGATCCCGGACGCGTGCTGCCCGGCGCCCGGTCCGTTGTGTGCGTGGCGCTGAACTACCATCAAGGCCCGGCCGCCGATCCTTCGTGGGCGCCGGTGGCGCGCTATGCGTGGGGCCGCGACTATCATGATGTGATGACGCCGCGCCTCGAGGCGCTCGCCCGGTTCATCGGCGAGGCGGCCGGCGAGCGCGGGAAGTGCTACGTGGACACGGGGCCCATCCTGGAGCGCGATCTGGCCGCCCGGGCCGGGCTCGGCTGGGTGGGCAAGAACACCATGCTCATCCATCCATCGCTCGGCTCCTGGTTCTTCATCGGCGTGCTCCTCACCACCGCCGCCCTCGGGCACGGTGAGGCCCTGCCCGATCGCTGCGGGACCTGCCGGGCCTGTCTGGACGCTTGCCCCACCGACGCCTTCGTGGCGCCCTACGTGCTCGACGCGCGCCGCTGCATCTCGTATCTGACCATCGAGCATCGCGACGAGATCGCGCCGGACCTCGCCGCCGGGATGGGGCAGTGGCAGTTCGGCTGCGACGTGTGCCAGGACGTCTGCCCGTGGAATCGCAAGGCGCCGGTGACGCGCGAGCGCGGCTTCTTTCCCCTCGCGCCGTATCCCGGGGCCGACGAGGTGGCCGCGATGGACGACGAGGCCTTCGCCCGGCGCTTCGCCGGCACCCCGCTCACGCGGCCGCGGGCGGCTGGCATGCGCCGCAACGCCGCCATCGCCCTCGCCAACGCCGCGCGCCAGGCCCCGCCCGCGTGATCAAGGCCCTCACCGTCTTCTGCGGCTCCAGCGACCGCGCGCATCCCAAGTACTACGCGGCGGCGCGCGAGCTGGGCGAGAAGATGGCGCGCCGCCGGTGGCGGCTGGTCTATGGAGGCGGCAGCGTGGGCCTCATGGGCGTGCTGGCGCGGACGCTCCTGGCCGAGGGCGGGGAGGTCACCGGCGTCATTCCCAAAGTCCTGCTCGATCTCGGGGTGGGGGAGACCGGGGTCACCGAGCTGATCGTCACCGAGGGCCTGCGCGACCGGAAGGCCATCATGGACGCGCGCGGTGACGCCTTCGTGGCGCTACCCGGCGGCATGGGGACCTACGAGGAGATCCTCGAGGTGATGACGCTGAAGCAGCTCGGCTACCATCGCAAGGCCATCGCGGTGCTGGATCTCGACGGCTTCTACGATCCCCTGTGGGCGCAGATACAGCGGGGCATCGACGAGGCCTTCATCAAGCCCGAATACCTCGATCTCTGGTACCCCGCACCCGACGTGGACGCGCTCGTCCGCTACCTCGAGGGCTATGAGCCGCACGGGTACGGGCAGAAATGGTAGCGGCCCGAGGACGGAGGCGCACCGGCCGCGTGCTACAATTCGGGCGTTCAGGAGGACATACATGGCCATACTGAAGGTCGCGCGCCTGGGACATCCCGTGCTGCGCCAGCCCGCCGAGCCGATCCCGGTGGGAGAGATCCGCACTCCGGAGATCCAGCGTCTCATCGACGACATGATCGAGACCATGCGGGAATACAACGGGGCTGGTTTGGCCGCCAATCAGGTGCACACGCTCAAGCAGGTGTGCGTCCTCGAGGTGAAGGACAACCCCCGCTACCCCGACGCGGAGTCCGTGCCCTTGACCGTGCTCATCAACCCCGTCGTGACGCCCCTCGGGAGCGAGATGGAGGACGGGTGGGAGGGCTGCCTCTCCGTTCCCGACATGCGGGGGGTGGTGCCGCGCCACACCGCGGTACGGCTCGAGGCCTACGACCGCGAGGGCAATCGCATCGACGTGGTGGCCAAGGAGTTCTTCGCCCGGGTCATCCAGCACGAGACCGATCACCTGCGGGGCGTGGTGTACCTCGATCGCATGAAGGATTTCTCCACCCTCACCCACCTCGCCGAGTGGAACAAGTACTGGCTCGGAATCGAGGAGCAGGACGATTAATCGCGTTCTCGCGGTGGTGAAGGACCTCTTCTTCGTGGCGCGGATCCGGGAGACCGCGAGGCTGGTCGGCACCCCGCTCGACTTCGCCCGCGCCCCCGAGGAGGTGGCGACGGCGCTCGCGACGCCCGCCGATCTCATCATCCTCGACCTCACCACCGCCGGCTGGGACCACGACGCCATCCTGACCGCGATCGAGGCGCACGGGGCGGGCGCCCCCGTGCTTGGCTTCACCACCCACGCCCTCGCCCGCCAGACTCAGCCCCTCCACGCCCGGTGCGAGCGCGTCGTCACCAAGGAGACGCTGACCCAGGAGCTGCCGCGCATCCTCCGCGAGGGAGTGGCGGCATGACCGCCGAGGAGTTCGTCCGCGAGCTGGACGCCGCCAATCAGACGGTGCTGGCGCGGCTCGCGCCCGACGCCGCCCTCCGGCCGGAGGTGGAGGGCGACCTCAACGTCACCAATCTCCTGAAGGTCGCCCTGAAGAACGAGGTCGAGGCCACCGAGATCGCCGCGCGCTGGCTCACCAAGACCGACGACGTGGCGGTCAAGATGGCCTTTGCCCGCCAGGCCGGGGACGAGGCCAAGCATTACCGGATGATCGCGGACCGGCTGCGCGAGCTGGGCTTCGACGCCCATGCGTTCGATCCGCTCGCCAAGGGGTACGGGCCTCTCTTCCAGTATCTCGATTCCTTGCCCAGCACGGTGGAGCGCGTGGCCGCGGGCCAGTTCACCCGGGAGGCGGTGGCGGTGGTGAAGAACCGCCAGTTCATCGAGTTCTGCGAGCGCGCGGGGGACCGCGGCACCGCCACGCTCTACAAGGACGTCATCGAGCCCGACGAGCGATTCCACCACGAGCTGGGCCGCAGCTTGCTCCTCCGGCTGGCCGTGACCCCGGAGGCGCAGGAGGCGGCGCGCCGGGCCGCCGCGCGCACCCTCGGCCTCGCCGAGGAGCTGCAGGCGCTCGCGCTGAAGACAGCGGGCATTCACCATGCCCCGGGCTGCTGAATGAGCGACGACGCCGCGCTCGACGCCTGGACGGTGGAAGTCGAGCGGCCCGAGGCCGACATCAGCCTCGCCCGCGCCGCGCTGGCGCTGTCGCGCATCGAGCATCCCGATCTCGACGTCGATGTCTACCTGGGTCGGCTCGACGGCCTCGCCGGCGAGATCGGCCGCACGCGGCGGGACGCGAGCCCGGTGGAGCGCCTGCACGGGCTCCGCGAGTATCTCTTCGAGGAGCTGGGCTTCAAGGGCAATCGCGCCGACTACTACGATCCGCGCAACAGCTTCCTGTCCGACGTGCTCGACCGCCGGGTGGGCATCCCCATCTCGCTCTCCCTGGTGCTGATCGAGGTGGGCCGGCGGCTCGGCCTGCCCATGGAGGGCATCGGTCTTCCCGGCCACTTCATCACCGGCGTGCGGCTCGATGACGCGCCGATCCTGCTGGATCCCTTCCACGGCGGCGCCCTCCTCACGCCGGAGGCGTGCCGGGAGCTGGTGTCCAAGGCGCTGGGGAAGCGGGTGCGCCTCACCGAGGCCTCGTTCGCGCCCGTGGGCCATCGCCAGTTCCTCACCCGCATGCTCGCCAATCTCAAGGGCATCTACTGGCGCACCGAGCAGTGGGACAAGGCGGCGCGGGTGAGCGATCACCTGATCGCGCTCGACCCGGCCGCCGGCACCGAGCGTCGCGACCGCGGGATCGCGCTGGCCAAGGCCGGCCAGTATCGGCGCGGCCTCGCCGACTGGGAGCGCTACCTCACCGACTTTCCCGACGCCCCCGACAATGCCGAGATGCGCGGGCACCTGCGCCGGGTGCGGCAGAAGCTCGCCGAGCTGAACTGAAGGCGCCCGTGCGCGTCCGCGGTGGCCAGAACCTCTACGGCTTCTCGGTAGGCATCCTCATGCTCGACACCCAGTTCCCGCGCATCCCCGGGGAGATGGGCAACGCCACCACCTTCGACTTTCCCGTGCGCTATCACCGGGTGCAGGGCGCCTCGCCCGACAAGGTGGTCCGCCAGGGCCAGCGGGCGCTCCTGCCCTCCTTCATAGAAGGCGCGCGATTTCTGGAGCGAGAAGGCGTGCGCGCCATCACCACCAACTGCGGCTTCCTGGCGAAGTTCCAGGCGGAGATGGCGGCGGCGGTGTCGATTCCCGTCTTCACCTCGGCCCTCATGCTGGTGCCCCTGGTGCACCGGATGCTGGCGCCCGGCCGCGCGGTGGGCATCCTCACCGTGGACGCCTCCTCGCTCAAGCCCGAGCACTACGCGGGGGCGGGGATCGGCGGCGACGTTCCCACCGTGGTGGCGGGACTCGAGACGGAGAAGGAGTTCACCCGGGTGATGCTGGACAACCTGCTCGAGCTGGACGTGGACGCCGCGCGCGCCGAGCACCTCGCGGTGGCCCGGCGCCTCGTGGAGGCGCATCCGGAGGTCGGCGCCATCGTGCTCGAGTGCACCAACATGCCTCCCTATCGCGCCGACATCGAGCACCTGACCGGGCTGCCCGTGTTCGACATCGTCACGCTGGTCCGCATGGTTCACGAGGCCGTCAAGGACGGCCTCCCGCCGCGGCCAGCCTGACCCTTGACGGCCGGAGCGGCGGCGGGGATAGTGACGCATCATCATTCACAGGAGGCCTGACCCGATGCCCACCCGGAAGTCACCTCGGCGAATCCTCACCGTCCTCGGCGCTCTCGTTCTCACGACGGCGCTGGCCGCGCCCGCCCTGGCCCAGCCGTCGCTGACCTGGACCGCCGGCGCCGTCGGCGGCGGCTGGTACACGATCTCGGGGGGCATGGCCGAGCTCATGCGCGAGAAGTCGGGGCTGAACATCAAGGTGGTGCCCGGCGGAGGAACGCAGAATCCCGTGCTCGTGCAGTCGGGCGAGGCCGAGATCGGCATGGGGCTGCCGCCGCTGCTGGGCGCGGCCTCACGCGGCGAGGACCCCTATCAGGGCAAGGCCATGCCCGACCTTCGCGCCATCGCGGGCAACATGAGCCTCAACACCTTCCACTTCTACGTCGCCAACGACTCGCCCTACGCCAAGATGAGCATGGAGGAGATCATCAAGGGCCGGAAGCCCATTCGCCTGGCCATCTCCAAGCCCGGCTCGTCCGACGTGTGGGTGTTCGAGAAGGTCATGGTGCACTACGGCCTGTGCTCGGGCGCCAAGATCGAGGAGTGCTACCGGGCCTGGGAGGCCGCCGGCGCGAAGTTCTTCCGCGGCTCCTACGCCGAGCAGGCGGGCGCGTTCAAGGACCGGAACGTGGACGGGACCTTCACCTTCCTCGCCCTGCCCGGCGCCTCCATCACCGAGGCCTCGGTGGGGCGTGACCTCAAGCTTCTGGCCTTTCCCAAGCCGCTGCTGGAGTACCTCGGCAAGTTCGGCCTGGGCGAGGGCGTGATCCCGGCCGGGACCTATCCCAAGGCGGCCAACGGCAACGAGCCCGTGGTGTCGGCCACCATGGGCACCACCATCACGGTGTCCACCAAGATGTCCAACGACACCGCCTACACGCTGGCCAAGACCCTCAACGACAACGTGGACCGCGTGCGGAAGATTCACGGGAGCCTCGCCGACTACGACCCTTCGAAAGGGCACCTCTACCTCGGCGTGGCGCTCCACCCGGGCGCGGAGAAATACTACCGGGAAAAGGGCTGGCTCAAGTAGCGGACACGCTCGCGTAGCGGCGCGTTGCGCAAGCTCAGCGGCCTGGTGGGATGGGGGGCCGGGGCCTACGGGGCCCTCGCCTCCCTCTTTCATCTCTACACCGCCGGCTACGGCGTCTTCGAGCCGCGGGTGCAGCGGTCCATGCACCTGCTCTTCCTGGTCCCGCTGGTCCTTCTCGCGTTTCCGTTCAACCGGCGGTCGCCCAAGCACCGCCCCAGCGCCTTCGACTGGGCGTGGGCCGCCCTCTCGTGGCTCGCCAGCGCGTACCTCATCTGGGACCACACGCGCCTGGATCACCGCTGGGAGGGCGCCTCGCCGGTCCTGCCGGGAGAGGTGGCGCTGGGCGCGATCATGGCGCTCCTCGTCATCGAGGCGTGCCGGCGCTCGCTGTCGCCGTGGATGGCGGTGACGATCTCGCTGTCGCTGGTCTACCTCGCCACCAGCCGGTGGGTTCCCGGCATCTTCAACTTCAAGGGGTATTCCTTCCCGAGAATGGTGGAGTTCGTCTACCTCGCCGGCGACGAGGGGATGTACGGCTTCCTCACCGGCATCTCCACGAACATCCTCTACATCTACGTGCTCTTCGCCGCCGTGATGATGCGCGCGGGGGTGGGGGAGTGGGTCATCGACGTGGCGGTGACGCTGGCCGGCTGGGCGCGGGGCGGGCCCGCCAAGATCGCCGTGATCGGCTCGGCGCTGTTCGGCACCATCTCCGGGTCCACCGTGGCCAATGTCTACGCCACCGGCTCCTTCACCATCCCGCTCATGAAGAAGGGCGGCTACACCGCGAAGAACGCCGCCGCCATCGAGGCCATCGCGGGCACGGGCGGTCAGATCATGCCGCCGGTCATGGGCGCCGGGATCTTCATCATGGCCGAGATCACCGGCATCTCGTATTTCGACATCATCAAGGCCGCCGTGATTCCGGCCATGCTGTACTACGTCGGGCTCTTCGCCATGGTGCACTTCCTGGCCCTGCGCTATGGCGTGGCGGCGGTGCCGAAGAGCCAGCGCCCCTCGTGGCGTCCCGTGCTGCGCCGGGGCTACTTCGCCATCCCGTTCGTGATGATCGTGTATCTCCTCGCGAAGGGTTATTCCCCCACCGGAGCCGCCTTCTACACCATCCTGGTGACCTTCGCCCTCTCCTTCCTGGACCGGCGCACCTGGATGACGCCGCGCAAGTGCTGGGACGCGCTCGTGGAGGCCGCCTTCAGCGCCGGCACCATCGCGGTGGCGCTGGCGGGCTCCGGAATGATCGTGGGGGTGCTCACGCGCACCGGTGCCGCGCTGGCCTTCGGCGGTACGGTGGTGAACTGGGCGGGGGGCGTGCTGCTGATCGCGATGCTGCTCATCTTCATCGTGGTCTCCGTGCTGGGCACGGGCATCCCCACCACCGCCGCCTACGTGATCTCGGTCACCGTCGGGGCCGCCGCGCTCGGCAACCTCGGCGTGAGCCTGATCGCCGCGCATCTCTTCGTCTTCTACTACGCGGTGCTCTCCGATCTCACGCCCCCGGATGCCGTCACCGCCTTCGCCGCCGCCAACATCGCGGGCGCGGACATGTTCGGCACCGGCATCGAGGCGTTTCGGCTTGGCATCGCGGGCTTCCTCGTGCCCTTCGCCTTCGTGTTCCACCCGGAGCTCCTGCTCAAGGGGGACTGGGCCCAGATCCTCTTGATGTCGGGCTTCGCCGCGGTGTCGGCCACCGCCTTGGCCTCCATGGTGGTGGGGTATGGCTGGACGCGGCTCGGGTGGGGCCTGCGCGGCCTCTGCGTGGTGGCGGCGGCGCTGATGGTGACGCGCACGCTCGCCTGGCAGCTCGCCGGGCTGCTCCTCTACGCCGCGGTGCTCGCGGCCGGCGCGTGGCTGCGCCGGGCGGAGCGCGCGCCCGTTACCGCGGCCTGAGGCGCTCCAGCAGAACGGTGTCGGCCGGGGGAAATGCGTAGCGGTCGAGGTCGGCGGGCGCCACCCACTGCATCTCCTGCCCTTCGAGGCCCCGCGGCGTGCCCGTGATGGTTCCCCGGAAGAACGTGATGCGTACTCGCTTGTCCGGGTACTGCCAGTCCACTTCGGTGATCACGGGGCCGGGCGTGTAGTCGACCCCCAGCTCCTCACGCACCTCCCGGATCAGCGCCGCCTCGGGTGTCTCGCCGGGCTCGGGCTTGCCGCCGGGAAACTCCCAGAAGCCCGCAAGATGCGCCCCCTCGGGCCGGCGCGTGATGAGAATCTCGCCCGCGCGCTCGATGACGGCGGCGACGACCCGTATCGCGTCCCCGCCGTCCGCGCTCATTCGCCGCGGACGCTGCGCACCACGGCGAGGGCTTCCCCGATCTCGGGGACATCACGGAAGTGCGAGAGCACGGTGAAGGTCACGAGCACCTTGTCGGTGGCGGCCACGCCCTGGAGCAGATAGCGATAGCCCGAGGGACCGGGCGCGCGATCGGTGAGCCGGTAGTAGTAGCCGGGCAGGCCGCCCAGCGCCTCGAGCGTCAGGCCGGTCTCCACCGCCGAGGCGAGCGGGCCGCGCGCCGTCCGTTCGGTCAGATATCGAAGAGCCGCGGGTGGATCGGCCCCCAGGCCGCCGGGGGGCATGGGAAGGAAGCTCATCTTGAAGCTGGTCCCCCCGGACCCCGCGGAGCTGACGGCGATGGTCGGCGGGGCGCCCGAGGCGGGACGCGGGTAGGCGGCCTCCCACGCCAGGGGGACCTCCACCGTCACCAGGTCGGCGCCCATGACCGCATACCGATGGCGCTCGCGACCCGCGGGCACGTTCGGACGGTCCACCAGCTCCACCGCCCGCAGCATGTCCCGGAGCGCCGCCTCGTCGGCTTCCACGTACTGGATCTTCGACACGTGCACGTCCACGCACACCCCGCCGCGGGCGAGATAGCGGTTCATGTGCTTCTGCGCGATGCGGGCCCCCCGCACCTCGTGGATGATGTACTCGAGCCCCGCGTCCGAAGCCGAGCCGGTCAGCCGGACCTCGTCCATCTGGAGGGGGCTGCGCGCCTGGAGCTGCGACCAGTAGAAGTCGCGGCAGGCCAGCGCGCTCGTGGATTGCGGGATTCGATCGAGTGCGGCGGACACCGTCACGTCGCTGCCGGACTTCACGGCGAGGAAGTAGCGATGGCGGCCGTGGGCGGGGGCCTCGTACTGCCGCAGGGCGAAGCCGGGCGCGGGCAGCTCCAGCCTCCACGCCTCGCCCGGCAGGGTCAAGCGCAGAGGGGCCTCGACGGCCGGTGCCTGGGCGTGCGCGACGGGCGCGCTCAGCAACGACGCGAGGGCCAGGGCGGCAAGCGTCAGGGGGGCCGTCACGGGAGCACCTCGGCGGCGCGCTGGAGTAGTGCCGGCGGGACCGCCAGCCCGAGCGCGCGTGCCGTATTCAAGTTCACCACGACGGCGCCGTTAATCCCAATGGACAGGAGGCCCCCCGCCACCGCGAACTCCCGTGGCACGGCCACGGCGGGCAGGGCGTGGGCGGTGGCGAAGGCGGCCAGGCGCGCGAGGCCCTCCGGCCCGAGCCGGTCGGACAGGATCACGAGCAGCCCGGCCCGCGCGCCGAGCGCCCGCTCGAGCGCGGCCCCGATCTCGTCCGGGCCGCCCAGCTCCACGCCGCTCGGCATGAGGCCCTGGCCGCGCGCGGCGTCCCAGACGCGATGGAAGCCGCGCGCGCCGTCGGGCGCGGCGGGATCCCAGAAGATCACCAGGCGCTTGCCGGCGGGCGCCAGCTCGTGAAGCAAGGCGGGCATCTCCTCGAGCGGCGGCCCGCTCGCCCACGGGAGGCCGGGGGCCAGCGCCGCCCGGAGGGCCAGCGCGCAGGCGGCCGCGGCGACGCCCCGACGCATGGCTAGCGGCGGGCCGACCGCGCGGGGGCGCTGGCGCAGAAGCGCCGCATGGGGCAGGGCGCGCAGCGCGGAGCGCGCGCCGTGCACCACGTGGCGCCGAAATCCATGAGGGCCTGGTTCCAGTCATAGGCGCGGCCTCGAGGCAGGAGGGCCTCGGAGAGGTCCCACATCGCCTTCTGGCCCCGCAGCCGGGCCAGCCGCCGGGCGCCGAGGAAGACCCGGCCCAGCACGCGCCGCACGTTCGTGTCCACGATGGCGGCGTCGCGCCCAAAGGCGAAGGACAGAATGGCGCCGGCGGTATAGCGGCCGATGCCCCGCATGCCGCGGAGCGCTTCGGCGTCCTCCGGCAGCCGGCCGCCGTAGCGCGCGATCGTCTCCCGCGCGATGCCCTGGAGGTTCACGGGGCGGATGTTGTAGCCGAGGGGATACCAGGTGCGGCGCACGTCCTCGGGCGCGGCGCGGGCGAGCGCTTCCAGCGTGGGATAGCGGGCCAGGAACTGGTGATACTTCGGGATGACGCGGTCCACCTGGGTCTGCTGCAGCATGATCTCGGACACGAGAATGTGATAGGGATCCGACGTCGCCCGCCATGGGAGCGCGCGCCCGTGCCGCGCGTACCAGCCGAGCAGGCCGCGCTGGAAGCGGCGCCGGAGAGCGGGCGTGAGGCGAGCGGGCGCGGGCACGGCGGCCATTCTGACGGCTGTCGCGCGCCGCCGCAAGTTGACATCCGCGCGCATGGCATCAACAATGACGCCATGAGCCCCGCGCCCACCTCGTCCGAGCAATATCGCGCCGCCCGCGAGGGCGCGGCGCTGCTCGACCGCTCCGCGCTCGGCAAGGCCGAGGTGGAGGGGCGCGATCGCGCGAGCTTCCTCCATGGAATGCTCACCAACGACGTGAAGGGCCTGGCGCCGGGGCAGGGCTGCGCCGCCGCGTTCCTCGACGCCCACGGGAAGGTCATGGCGCTCCTGCGCGTGTACGCCCTCACCGACCGCTTGCTGCTCGAGCTGCCAGCGGGGCTCACGCAGAAGACGCTGCTCCTTTTGGACAAGTACCTCATCTCCGAGAAGGCCTCCTTCGAGCCCGTGGACGACGCCTACGCCATTCTCTCCGTCCAGGGGCCGCACGCCGGCGCGCTCCTGGTCGGGCTCGCCGGCCAGAGCCTCGACCTCGCGCCGCTCGCTCACGTCCAGGCGCCGCTCGCCGGTGTCTCCGCGCGCGTCGTTCAACGTTCAGAATTCGGGGCGCTGCCCGGGTTTCATGTCTGGACGGCGCCCACCGCGGCGGACGCGATCCGCGCCGCGCTGCTCGACGCCGGGGCCACGCCGGTGGAGGACGAGGTCGCGGAGGTCCTGCGGGTGGAGGCGGGCGAGCCGGCCTTCGGTCAGGATGCGGACGAGTCCGTGCTCTTCCCCGAGCTGGGCCGCGAGGATCTCGTGAGCTACACCAAGGGCTGCTACATCGGGCAGGAGGTCGTGGCGCGCGTGAAGTATCGCGGCCACGTCAATCGCGCGCTCACCGGGCTGCGCCTCGAGGGCGAGCGCGTCCCCGCGGCCGGCGCCGCCGTGGCCACCACCGAGAAGGAAGTCGGGCGCGTCACCTCCGCGGTGCGGTCCCCCGCGCTGGGCGCGCCCATCGCGCTCGCCTATGTACGGCGCGAGCACCGCGAGCCCGGCCAGACGGTCTTCGTGATGATCGACGGCGAGGCGGTTCCCGCGCGCGTCACGCCGCTCCCGTTCGTGTAGGCCGTCCTCGAAGGAGCGTCCCCTGAGCGAGAACCGCCTGGCCCGCGAAACCAGTCCCTATCTGCTCCAGCACAAGCACAACCCCGTGGACTGGTATCCCTGGGGCGAGGAGGCCTTCGCGCGGGCCCGCGCCGAGGATCGGCCGCTGCTGCTCTCCGTGGGCTATTCGGCCTGTCACTGGTGTCACGTCATGGAGCGTGAGTCCTTCGAGAACCCGGACATCGCCGGCCTCATGAACTCCCTCTTCGTCAACGTGAAGGTGGATCGCGAGGAGCGCCCCGACGTGGATCAGATCTACATGCAGGCGGTCCAGGCCATGACCGGCCACGGCGGCTGGCCCATGACGGTGTTCCTCACCCCCGAGGGTGTGCCGTTCTACGGCGGCACGTATTTCCCGCCCGAGGATCGGCACGGGATGCCCGCCTTCCCGCGCGTGCTGCAGGGAGTGGCCGCCGCCTATCGGGACCGGCGCGGCGACGTGGTGGAATCGGGCAAGCAGCTCCTCGAGCACATGCGCCAGGCCGAGCGCCTCCGCGCGTCCGCCACCGTGCTCACCGACGAGGTCCTCTTCTCGGCCTTCCAGGGCGTGTCCGGACAATTCGACGAGCGGGACGGCGGCACCCAGGGCGCGCCCAAGTTCCCCCAGCCCATGATCTGGGACTCGATGCTCCGCTTCTGGAAGCGGACGGGCAACCCGCGCGCCCTCGACATGGTCGAGCACACGCTGACCCGCATGGCGCGGGGCGGGATGTACGACCAGATCGGCGGCGGCTTTCACCGTTACTCCGTGGACGCGCACTGGCTGGTTCCGCACTTCGAGAAGATGCTCTACGACAACGCCCAGCTTGCCCGCCTCTACCTCCACGCCTGGCAGGCCACCGGCAACGCGGAGTTTCGCCGCGTGACCGAAGAGACCCTCGACTACCTGGTCCGCGAGATGCGGCACCCCGAGGGCGGCTTCTTCTCCGCCCAGGACGCAGACTCGGAGGGCGTGGAGGGGAAGTTCTTCGTCTGGTCACCGGACGAGATCCGGGCCGCCCTCGACGACGAGGGGACCGCGCGAGCGGTGCTCGCGTACTGGGGCGTGGATGCCGGCCCGAACTTCGAGGGGCACAGCATTCTCCACGTGCCCCGGCCGCCGCAGGAGGTGGCGGAGCGGCTCGGGATCTCGCGGGAGGCGCTCGACGCCGCCGTGCAGCGGGCGCGCGCCGGGCTCTATCGGGTGCGGGAGCAGCGCGTGCATCCCGGGCTCGACGACAAGGTGCTGGCGGGGTGGAACGGCCTCGCGCTGACCGCCTTCGCGGAGGCGGGCCGGGCGCTGGGGCGCGCGGACTACCTGGAGGTGGCCACCGAGGCCGCCCGGTTCCTCACCACCGCGATGCGGCGCGACGGTCGCCTGCGCCGCTCCTGGAAGAACGGCGAGGCGCGGATCCTGGGCTACCTCGAGGATCACGCCCTGGTCGGCGCGGGCCTCCTCGCGACGTACGAGGCGACGTTCGACCGGCGCTGGCTCGATGCCGCGCGGGGGCTCGCGGACGCCGCGCTCGCGCTCTTCTGGGACGCCGACGCGGAGGCGTTCTTCGACACCGGCAGCGACCAGGAGGCCCTGGTGGTCCGGCCGCGCAGCCTCTTCGACAACGCCGTTCCCAGCGGCACGTCGGTGGCCATCGAGCTCCTGCTGCGCCTGGCCGTCCACACCGGCGAGGAATCCTACGAGCGGCAGGCCCTCCGCGCCCTGCGCCCGATGGCCGACGTCATGTCGCGCTACCCCACCGGCTTCGGCCGTTACCTCGGCGCCCTGGACTTCCATCTCGGGCCGGCGGCGGAGATCGCGCTGGTGTGGCCGGCGGGCCGCGGGCCCGAGAGCCCCCTCCTCGACGCGGTGTGGGCGCGCTACCTGCCGAATCGGGTGCTCGCCGGCACGGCGGATGGCGGGGGGGAGGCCGCCGGCCTGCCCCTGCTCCAGGGCAAGGGCGCGATGAACGGAGCCCCCACCGCCTACCTGTGCCGCCGGTACGTCTGCCAGGCGCCCACCACCGACGCGGAGGCGCTGGCCCGCCAGCTTGACGGCAGGGTATAATCCGACACGCGACGCGGGGGGAGGTTTCCTGAGAACCGGGTGCGGCCCGGGACCCCTCGAACCTGATCTGGATAATCCCAGCGAAGGGAACGCGGCGCGAGCGCGTTAGGTCCGACCGCACCCGATCGAGGTGCGGCGTTTTTGTTTCCGGGGACGCGATGACCATCACCGTGAACGGCGAGCCGATGGAGCTGACCGAGGGGCTGACCGTCGAGGGCCTGCTGGGCCAGCTCAAGGTGCGCCGCGAGTACACCGCGGTGGCGCTCAATCGCGAAGTGTGCCCCAAGTCCCGCTACGCGGAGACCGTGCTCGCGGACGGCGATCGCGTGGAGATCGTCCGTCCCATGGGAGGCGGCTGACATGTACGACACATCACTGTGGCTGGGCGGCAAGGAGTTCAAGTCGCGACTGATCGTGGGGACCGGCAAGTACCCCTCGTTCGAGAACATGCGGGAGGCCATCGAGGCCTCCGGCGCGGAGATCGTCACGGTGGCGGTGCGCCGCGTGAGCCTGCCGGGGCAGGGGGAATCGCTGCTCGACTACATCGACCCCAAGAAATACACCCTGCTCCCGAACACCGCCGGCTGCTACACCGCCGACGAGACCGTGCGCACATGCTACCTCGCGCGCGAGGCGGGGCTCGGCAGCATGGTGAAGCTCGAGGTCATCGGCGACTCGCGTACCCTCTTCCCCGACGTGATCGGGCTCCTCGAGGCCACGCGGACCCTTGCCAAGGAAGGCTTCACGGTGCTCCCGTACACGAACGACGATCCCATCATGTGCAAGAAGCTCGAGGACGCGGGCGCGGCGGCGGTGATGCCGCTGGGCGCGCCGATCGGCTCGGGGCTGGGCATCCGCAACCCGTACAACCTGAAGCTGATCCTCGAGGCGGTCACGGTGCCGGTGATCGTGGATGCCGGCGTGGGCACCGCGTCGGACGCGGCCATCGCCATGGAGCTCGGGTGCGACGGCGTGCTCATGAACACCGCCATCGCCGCCGCCAAGGATCCGGTGGCCATGGCCAACGCCATGCGGCTCGCGGTGGAAGCGGGCCGGCTCGCCTTCAAGGCCGGGCGCATCGGCAAGAAGCTCTACGCCACCGCGTCGTCGCCCATCGAGGGCGTGCCCGACTGGAGCACGAGCTGAGCGGCGGACCCGGCTTCGCCCTCTACCTCGTCACCGATCGAGCACAGACGCGCGGGCCGCTGCCGGAGGCGGTCGAGGTCTGCCTCGACGCCGGCCTCCGGGGCGTTCAGCTCCGCGAGAAGGATCTCGGCGTCCGCGACCTCCTGAGCCTGGCCGGCCCGCTCCGCACGGCCACGCGGCGCCACGGCGCGCGCCTCCTCGTCAATGACCGCGCCGACGTGGCCCTGGCCGCCGAGGCCGACGGCGTGCAGCGCACCCACGACTCGCTCCCGGTGGCGATCCTTCGGACGATCGCGCCCACGCTGGTCATCGGCGCCTCCGTCCATTCCCTCGCGGAGGCGCGGAGCGCCGAGGCCGAGGGCGCGGACTTCCTCGTCTTCGGCCCGGTCTACGACACGCCGGCGAAGCGCCCTTACGGACCGCCGCAAGGGCTGGAGGCCCTGCGCGCCGTCACCGCGGGATGCGCGCGGCCGGTGCTGGCCATCGGCGGCATCACGCCCGCCCGCGTCCGCGAGGTGCTGCGCGCGGGAGCCGCCGGCGTCGGCGTCATCTCGGCCATACTCGCCGCCGAGCGGCCGGGGGACGCCACGCGGGCCTTCCTCGACGCGCTGGGGCGCGCATGATACGCTCGGTCGCCGCCACGGCCAGAAAGGATCCCTCATGAGCGCCTCCCGCGACCGTCTCAAGCAGGACATCTGCCGGGCCATCGATCGCCGCGCCGAGGCCATCATTGCCTTGGGCGAGGCGATCCGGCGCCATCCCGAGCTGGGCTTCAAGGAATTCAAGACGGCCCGCCTCGTGGAGGAGACGCTGCAGGGTCTGGGCCTCTCGCCCAAGTCCGGGCTCGCCATCACCGGCGTGCGCGCGGAGGCGCGCGGCGCCGCCGACGGGCCCACCTTCGCCCTCCTCGGCGAGCTCGACGGCCTGGTGGTGCTCGGGCATCCCATCGCGGATCCGGCGACGGGCGCCGCGCATGCGTGCGGCCACAACGCGCAGGTGGCGGGGCTGCTCGGCGCGGCCATGGGCCTGGTCGACGCCAAGGCCTTCGCCCATCTCGCGGGCCGCGTGGTCTTCTTCGCGGTGCCCGCCGAGGAGTACGGCGACGTGGAGTGGCGCGTGCAGCAGGCGCGCGAGGGGCGCCTGGAGTTTCTCGGGGGCAAGCCCGAGCTGATGCGGCTGGGCCACTTCGACGACGTGGACCTCGCCATGATGATCCACACCACGCCCCAGCCCGAGATGAAGAAGGCGGGAGTGTCGGCCTCCAACAACGGTTGCATCGTGAAGACCGTGCGCTATCTCGGCCGCGCCTCCCATGCGGGCGGGGCGCCGCACCTGGGGATCAACGCCCTCTACGCCGCCAACATCGGCCTCGCCGCCGTGAACGCGGTTCGCGAGACCTTCCGCGACGAGGACTCCATCCGCGTGCACCCCATCATCACCCATGGGGGCAGCCAGGTGAACGTGATCCCCGGTGAGGTGCGCATCGAGACCTACGTGCGGGGCAGGTCGGTGGAGGCCATCCTGGACGCCAACGCCAAGGTCGACCGCGCCTTCCGCGCGGGCGCCCTTGCCCTCGGCGCCCGGGTCGAGATCGAGACCTTGCCCGGCTATCTCCCCCTCTTCAACCATACCGGCATGACCGAGCGCTTCGTCACCAACGCCCGCGCCGCTTACGGGAGCGAGGAGGTCACCCAGACCGGGCACCGCAGCGGCTCCACCGACATGGGCGACATCTCGCACGTCATGCCCACGCTGCATCCCTACATGGGCGGCGCCTCGGGCAGCGGCCACGGGGCCGACTACGTGATTAGTGATCCGCGCCTCGCCTACGTGGAGCCGGCGAAGCAATTGGCCATGATGGTGGTCGACATGCTGGGGGACGGGGCGGCCGGCGCGCGCGAGGTGCTACGCGACTGGACGCCGCGGATGACCCGGGAGGGCTATCTGGTCTTCCAGCGCGGGATCGCGCGCACCGAGACCTACGACGGCGCCCGCGCCTAGAGCCGGAGCATCACCAGGTAGGTGACGGTGACCGAGAGATTGTTCACCGCATGCGCGACGATGCCGGGCAAGAGTGAGCGCGACCGCTCGTAGGCGAGCGCCCAGAGAATCCCGGAGACGAACACGGACAGGAAGCCCGCCAGCCCGTAGCCGTGGGCGGCGGCGAAGAGGCAGCCGCTGGCCACCGCGGCCAGGGGCGCCCCCGTCACCGCGCGCAGCGTGCCGTAGAGCAGGCCGCGGAACGTCAGCTCCTCGATGAAGGGCGTCCACACCACGGTGTCGAGCGTCCCCACCACCACGAGCCACGGCGGATCCCACAGGAGGTCCTCGGGCAGGCCGTCGGCCCAGTGCGAATCCACGCCCGCCGCGCTCACGAGGCTGCCGATGGCGGCCTCGGCGGCGCCGCCCACCCCCACGAGCACGAGGGTCAAGACGAGGAGCCGGCCCGCCGTGCCCTGGGGCAGCACGAGGCCGAAGGTTCGCGAGAAGGACTCGCCGCGCGCGCGGAGATAGGCGACCGTCCACAAGATCACGGGCAGGCCGCCCAGGAGCGACGCGAGCCGTATCGTCGTCCGCCACTCGGGCAAGAGCACCACCACCGCGAGGGTGATTCCGAGGAGCCCCAGCACCGCGCGCACCACGAGCGCGTAGCCGTCACCCAAATTCCACACCGGCGGCAGGCGCGCGGGACCGAAACGCGGGAAGCGATCGCGCGCCAGCTGGCCCAGCAGCAGCCCCAGCGCGGCCGCCACGATGACCACTTCGAGAGCGCTCAGGGCGCGCCAGCGCGTGAGGATCGAGCGCCCGCGCCGGGCGATGTCGGCATGTGCGGCCTCGGCGGTGGGGCCGTCCCCGATCCTGGTGGCAATGTGCGCCACCAGGGTGTCGGTGAACCAGTTCGCGGGCAGGCTCTCGCGGATGCGTGCGATCATCTCGCGACCCAGCTCGGGATCGAGGCGGTCGTCGGAGTACGCCGCGGTCACCCAATCGTTGCCCTCGGCACCGCGGGGCGGCGCCTCACCGGATTCTGCACGTAGCACCGCGTAGTAGAGCTCGGCGGCCGGCGATTCGACGGCGTCGACGAGCTCCTCGTACCACCCGATCGCCTCGGGCAGGGGATCGTCGTCCCCCATGAGCATGCCGTAGAGCCGTTGCTCCCAGTGCGGCGCCGAGCGCAGGAACTCGCGCGTGTCGAGGTCGCGGGACACCAGCCGCTCGAGGGCCTCGGCGGGCCGCTCCAGCGAATCCAGCGGCGAGCCGTGCCACGGCGCCATGTAGACGGCCAGCACCGCCAAGCACAACGCGCTGAAGAGGCCGGTGATCCAGGGTGAGAAGTAGCGAGTAGGCGGGGGCGGCTCGGACGCGTGAACGTCCTCCGTCGAGGCGACGAGCATGCGGGCGCAGTATACACCGGTATAATCCGGGCCATGTACGGCGGCTCCGACGTCGCGCATCCCCGGCGCATCGTGTGCCTGAGCGCCGAGCACGCGGAGATCTGCTACGCGCTGGGCGCGGGCGAGCGCGTGGTCGGCGTGCCCGGCACCGCGACCCGGCCGCCGGAGGCGCGTGACAAGCCCCACGTGGGCGCGTTCACCACCTTTCGCGTCGACCGCATTCTCGAGCTCGCGCCGGACCTGATCCTGGCCTTCTCGGACCTCCAGGCCGACGTGGTGGCCGAGCTGATCCGCGCCGGCCGCAGCGTGCTCTGCACCAATCAGCGCTCGCTCGACGAGATCTTCGGCGCCATCGTGACCGTGGGCGGCGCCCTCGGTCTCGCCGAGCCGGCGCACGACCTCGTGCTCGACATGCGCGACGAGATCCGGCAGGTGCGCGAGTACTCCAGCGTGTGGCCGGATCGACCCCGCGTCTACTTCGAGGAGTGGCCGGATCCCCTCATCGCGGGCATCCGCTGGGTCTCCGAGATCGTGGAGATCGCGGGTGGGCGTGACGTCTTCCCCGAGCTCCGCCGGGAAGCGGCGGCGAAGGGCCGCGTGGTCGAGGCCGCGGAGGTGGCGCGCCGTGATCCCGAGATCGTGCTCGCCTCGTGGTGCGGCAAGCCGGTGGACGTGGAGGCGATCCGACGCCGCCCCGGCTGGGAGCGGGTGCGGGCGGTGGAGCGCGGCGAGATCCACGCGCTGGACGGGGCTGATATCCTGAGTCCAGGCCCTTCCGTGCTGATCGGGCTCCGGCAAATTCACGAGATCGTGCAGGCCTTCATGGCGCGGCCGCGGGAGCGGTGAGCAGCACCTCGAGGAGACTCTTCGGCAGACCAGTCGAAGTGCCTGATAGTAGGTCGGGGACGTCGCATACCCGCCCGCATCCATTCTCGTGACGCGCGCGTCACAAAAAGTGGAAGGCGGGCCAGACCCCGATGCTAGGATGAGGTCCTTCATCGAGCCCCACGGAGAGTGAACAACATGCTGGTGCGTCCAGAGCAGTTCTTCGCAGACCGATTCGGGCTGAGCGGCTCCGTCACGGAGCGGCTCCTGGGGGGCGCGCTCGCCCGCCGCGTCGACCACGCCGACCTCTACCTCGAATACCGCGTGAGCGAGGAGCTGGTGCTCGAGGAAGGCCTGGTGAAGAAGGCCGCCCGGCACGTGAGTCAGGGCGCCGGCGTCCGCGCCCAGTCGGGCGAGCGCACCGGCTACGCCCACACCGACGACCTCGCCCTGCCCAATCTGGAGGAAGCGGTACGCCAGGCGCGCGCCATCGCCGACAGCGCCGGCGAGTCCGCGGTGGTGCCGGTGAAGGGGCTGGCCCGCCCACACGACCTCTACACCCTCGCCGAGCCGCCCATCGCCACCGACGTGCATGCCAAGGTCGACCTCCTGCGGAAGATCGACGCGGCGGCGCGCGCCGCCGACCCCCGGGTGAAGCAGGTGATCGCGAGCCTGGGCAGTGAGGACGTGGTGGTGCTGATCGCGGGGCCCTCCGGCTGGACGATCGGCGACGTGCGGCCGCTCACCCGGCTCAACGTCACCGTGATCGCCGAGGAGGCCGGCAAGCGCGAGATCGGCAGCTACGGCGGCGGCGGTCGCGTGGCCTTCACCTTCTACCTCGAGAACGAGCGCTGGCGGCACTTCGCGGGCCAGGCGGTGCGGCAGGCGGTGCTGAAGCTCTCCGCGGTGGAGGCGCCCGCGGGCTCCATGACGGTGGTGCTGGGGCCGGGCTGGCCCGGCATCCTCCTGCACGAGGCGGTGGGCCATGGATTGGAGGGCGACTTCAATCGCAAGGGCACCTCCGCCTTCTCGGGACGGCTCGGGCAGAAGGTGGCCTCGGAGAAGGTGACGGTGGTGGACGACGGAACCATCGCCAACCGCCGCGGCTCGCTCAACGTGGACGACGAGGGCGTCCCCACGCGACGCAACGTGCTGATCGAGAACGGCATCCTCCGCGGCTACATGCAGGACCGGCTGAACGCGCGCCTCACCGGGCAGGAGCTCACCGGCAACGGGCGCCGGGAGTCCTACGCGCACCCACCGCTGCCGCGGATGACGAATACCTTCATGCTGGCCGGCGACGACGACCCCGCCGACATCATCCGCTCCGTGGAGCACGGGCTCTTCGCGGTGAACTTCGGCGGGGGCCAGGTGGACATCACCAGCGGCAAGTTCGTCTTCTCGGCGAGCGAGGCCTATCTGATCGAGGGCGGCCGCGTCACCGCGCCGGTGAAGGGGGCCACCCTCATCGGCAACGGGCCCGATGCCCTGACGCGCGTGAGCCGAGTGGGCAATGACCTCGCCCTCGACGAGGGCGTCGGCACCTGCGGCAAGGACGGCCAGTCCGTGCCGGTCGGCGTGGGCCTTCCCACCATCCGCATCGACGGCATCACGGTGGGGGGCACGCAGGTTTGAGCGCCCTCCTCGACCTCCTGACGGACGTCCTCGGCCGCGCCCGCGACAAGGGCGCCACCGAGGCCGACGCCTTCGTGGTCGAGGATCAGTCGTTCTCGGCCCAGGTACGCATGGGGCAGGTGGACACCGTCAAGCACGCCCGCGACCAGCATCTCGCGCTGCGCGTGTTCTCGGGCCGCTCGTCCGCCGCCGCCTCCACCTCGGACCTGTCGCGTGAGTCGCTCGCGCGCCTCGTCGACGAGGCGGTGACCCTGGCCCGCATCACCGCGCCCGATCCCCTGTCCGGCCTCGCCGATCCCGCCGGGCTCGCGCGGTCGGTGCCCGACCTCGCCCTCGACGATCCGCCGGGCCACGCCCTCGATCCCGAGGCCAAGATCGAGCTGGCGCGGCGCTGCGAGCAGGCCGCGCTGGGCTTCGACCCGCGCATCACGAACTCGGAGGGCGGCGACTTCGCCGACGGGCACGCCCGCTACGCCTACGCCACCAGCCACGGATTCCGGGGGGAATATCGCTCGTCGTCCTTCAGCCTCTCGGTGTCGCCGCTCGCCACCGCCAACGGCGAGATGCAGCGCGACGGCTGGTATCACACCACGCGGCGGCGCGCCGACCTCGACGCGCCCGAGGCGATCGGCCGGGTGGCCGCTCAGCGCGCCCTGCGCCGGCTGGGCGCGCGGCGGGCCAAGACCGCCGAGGTTCCGGTGATCTTCGATCCGCAGATGGCGGCGACCCTCATCCGCCACATCGCGGGGGCCGCCTCGGGACCCGCCCTCTATCGCCGGGCGAGCTTTCTCCTCGAGCGTCTGGGGCAGAGCATCGCCGCCCCGTCCATCACCATCGTGGACGACGGCACCCTCTCCGGCGCGCTGGGCTCGCGGCCCTTCGACGGCGAGGGGCTGCCGGTGCGGCGGACCGTCCTCGTGGACAAGGGCGTGCTCGCGTCGTATCTCCTCGACACGTACAGCGGGCGGAAGCTCGGGCTGCCATCCACGCATCACGCAGCGCGGGACGGCAGCGGGGTCGGCGTGTCCACCACGAACCTCTTCCTCGCCGCCGGCGACGCCACCCCAGAGTCCCTGATCCGCAGCGTGAAGAGCGGGCTCTACGTGACCGAGCTGATCGGCTTCGGCGTCAACAGCGTCACCGGCGATTACTCGCGGGGCGCGGTGGGCCTGTGGATCGAGAACGGCGAGCTCGCCTATCCGGTGGAGGAGATCACCGTGGCGGGCAACCTCCTCGACATGTTCCGCGCAGTGGAAGGCGTGGGCAATGACCTCGTGTTCCGCGATCGCACCGCCGCACCCACCATCCTGATCGGGCGCATGGTCGTGGCCGGGGACTAGGAGCTTCCATGATCGTCGACACGCATTGCCACCTCCACGACAGCGCCTTCGGTGACGTGCGGGCCACCCTCGCGCACGCGCTGGAGTGCGACGTGTGGGGCGTCGTCGCGGTGGGCTGCGATCCCGCCACCAATGCGCGGACGCTGGAGACGGCGATCGGCCATCAGAAGCTGGTGTGGCCGGCGCTGGGCTTCCATCCC
This sequence comes from Candidatus Methylomirabilota bacterium, assembly GCA_035281625.1. Classification (GTDB taxonomy): domain Bacteria; phylum Methylomirabilota; class Methylomirabilia; order Rokubacteriales; family CSP1-6; genus DASRWT01. The sequence continues at coordinate 50,392 of DATEDO010000065.1, read as the reverse complement.
GAATGGGACCAGCTCACCGACGCCGACCTCGAGGTGGTGGAGGAGCAGGTCTCGCTCCATCACGCGCGGATCGTCGCCGTCGGCGAGGTGGGCCTGCCCTGGTACTCGCTGGAGGGCGCGGCGGACGCCAGCGGGCTCATCGGTCGCGGCCGCGCCCGGCTCCAGCGCATGCTCCGGCTCGCCACCCGCTTCGACCTTCCCGTGGTGATTCACGCGCCCCATCGCGCCGCCGAGGAGGCCCTGGAGGCGATCCGCGCCGGTGGCGTCGAGCGCGCGGTCTTCCACTGGCACAAGGGCACTCCCGAGGTGACGCGCGCCATCGTGGACGCGGGACATTTCATCTCCGTCACCCCGGAGATCGTGTATCGCGAGCGTGATCGCGAGCTGGTGGAAGCGGTCCCGCTGGACTCCCTGCTGGTGGAAAGCGACGCCCCCTGGCCGTACAAGGGCGAGTTCGAGAACACGACGTCCGGTCCCTGGATGGCGGGACGCGTGGCCGAGGAAGTAGCCAAGATCAAGCGGCTTCCCGTGGAGGAGACGATGTATCGCCTCACCGAGAACGCCTGCCGGCTCTTCCATCTCGCCTGGGCCTGACGCGGGCTTGACCGAGGAGCCGTTCCGCCTCGTCGTGGAAGGCGAGCCGGTCGTCGGCCGGCTCCACCTGCCGTCGTCGTCCCGCCCCGTCCCGCTCGTCGTCGCCTGCCACGGTCTCGGCGCCTCCAAGGACTCCGACAAGTACTTGCTGCTCGGCCGCGCGCTGCCTGCGGCGGGCCTCGCGCTGGCGCGCTTCGACTTCCGCGGGGCAGGCGAGTCCGGCGGCTCCTATCGCGACGCCACCACCGCGGGGCGCGTTGCCGACCTGGAGGCTGTGCTCCAGCATCTCGCCAAGCATCCCGCGCTCGCGGATCGCGTGGGTCTGCTCGGCTCGAGCATGGGCGGCTTCGTGGCCTGGCACGTGGCCCACCGGCGCACCGAGTCGGGCGGAGCCCCGCTGCCGGTGGTAACGTGGAACGCGCCCGCGGACCTGACCGCGCTCCCCGCCCGGGAGATGTCGGAGGCCACGGGCCTGGGACCGGCGCTGGTGGCCGAGGTCCGGAGCGGCCGGCTCGCCGCTGCCCCGGCCGGCGTCAGCCACGCGCTGGTGGTGCAGGGGGAGGCGGACGAAGTGGTCGATCCGGCGCATGGCCGGCGGCTCCACGAGCGTGCGCGTGAGCCGCGGGCTCTCTGCCTGATCCCGGCGGCCGATCATCGGCTCACCGACATGTCGCACCGGCTCGAGGCCGTGGAGCGAAGTCTCGGCTGGATGACGCAGCACCTGGGAGAGTGAGAGCCATGATCAACCAGAAGCGGCTGACCGAGGAGTTCCTGGAGCTCACGTCCATCCCGAGCCTCTCCCGCCAGGAGGGGAAGGTCGCGCGGCGACTCGAGTCCATTCTCAAGGACATGGGCGCAAGTGTGGAAGTCGACGGGGCCGGTGAGAAGGTCGGCGGCGATACCGGCAACATCCTCGCCCGGTTCTCCGGCAACTCTCACGCGGCGCCCGCCTTTCTCCTGTCGGGTCACATGGACACGGTGGGCCCGGCCGCGCATGTCCGGACCATCGTCGAGGGCGACATCATCCATACCGACCACACGAGCGTGCTCGGTGGCGACGACAAGGCCGGCCTGGTCGCCATCTTCGAGGCCGTCCGGGTCCTCCGCGAGAAGAACATCCCGCACGGCGACATCGAGGTGGTGATCACCATCTGCGAGGAGTCCGGGCTCCTGGGCGCCAAGCACTTCGACGCGAGCCGGCTGCGCGCCCGACGAGGCCTCGTGCTGGACGTGGACGGAGTGAACGAGCTGGTGACCCGGGCGCCGGCGGCCAACCGGCTGTCCTTCACCGTGCACGGTCTGGAGGCTCACGCGGGGATCTGCCCCGAGCGCGGGATCAGCGCCGTCCAGGTGGCGAGCGAGGCCATCGCGGGCATGCGCCTGGGCCGTGTGGACGCCGAGACGACGGCGAACCTTGGCGTGATTCACGGCGGGCTCGCCACCAACATCGTGCCGAATCAGGTCGTGGTGCGCGGCGAGACCCGCAGCCTGTCCGAGGCCAAGCTGGCCGCCCAGACCGCGCACATGCGCGGCCGCTTCGAGGAGGCGGTGGCCCGCCATGCCGTGACCCTGGAAGGCCGCGAGCATCGCGCGCGCCTCGACGTCCAGATCGAGCGGCAATACGAGCGGCTCAGCATCGGCGACGACGCGACCATCGTGCGGCTGGTGGGCGAGGCGGCCCGCGCGCTCGGACGGGTGTGCCCGACCAAGTCCACGGGCGGAGGCTCCGATGCCAACGTGTTCGTCACCCACGGCATCGAGGTGGCCAATCTCGCGTGCGGCATGCGCGACATTCACACCGTGAACGAGTGGGTGGACGTGAAGGATCTGGTCGCCACGGCCGAGCTCGTGCTGGAGACGGTCAAGGCCAGCGCGCGGCCACGAGCCTGACGCACTGCATCAGCGCGCGGGCCCGTCACTGGCTCCCGCCGCGGCACTGCGCTATCCTGGGCTACCCCGCAAGCGGGTAGGCGTCACCAGGAGGTGGCTCATGAGTCAGGTGTTGGCGGCCGGCGTCCTCGCGGTCGTGCTGCTGGTCCCCCTCGGAGGAGCGCTCGCGCAGACATCGGTAACCTTGCCTCCTCCGCCGCCCCCTCAAATTCCTCCCCCGCTGGTGATCGGGCTCGGCACGCCGAACCCGTTCGCCACCCTGGCCAACCCCGGCTCCACCCGATTCCAGCAGGGTGTGCCCAATCCGCAGAACAATCCGCATCCGATGCTGCCATGGGGCGACGGGCAGATCGGTGGCGAGCGGTACGGGCAGGTGATCCGCTACTGGCAAAGTCAGCCCGAGACCGTCAGCAACGTGATCCTCGTGGTGCCGGCCGCGGAGTCCGCGACGCCGGAGGCGGCGCCGCCGTCTTCGGAGCCCGAGCCGCAGAACCCGCCCAGCACGCCGTCCTCGTCGCCGCCGAGCGCGCCGCAGGCGGTACTCGACACCAAGCTGGTCCGCGAGCTCCGGGGGCAGGACGTCACCGTGCCCGGTTCCTGGATCGTGGAGACCACGCGCGGCTACATCCACATGCCGCGCTGGGCGCTCCAGGAGGTCGGGGGCGGGCGTCATCAGTGGGTGTTGGTCGGCGCCTGGTTCCAGCCTCGCTGACCTGACCGCGTCCCGAACCAATCGTGTGGCCAGTCTGGTCCAGGAGAGGATAGGCGATCTGCTCCTGGACCGCGTGCCGGCGCGCCCCCCCGCCCGCCGGCACCCTCTGCTCCTCGTTCACGGCATGAACGGGGGCAGCTGGTATCTCCGCTCCTACCTCGAGGCGGCCGCCGCCGCCGGCTGGGATGCCTGGGCGGTGAATCTCCGCGGCCACTGGGGCAGCCGTCCCGTCGCCGATCTCGGTCGCGTCTCGGTGCTGGACTATGTCCAGGACGTTCGTGATTGCCTGGCCGTCCTGGGCCCCTCGGTGGTCATCGGCCATTCGATGGGCGGGCTCGTCGCCCAGAAGATCGCCGAGGAGGGGCTGGCCCGCGCCGCGGTCTTCGTGACCAGCGCCGCCCCGCGGGGCATCGTCATCCTGAGCTGGCCGGTGGTGCGGCGGATGTGGCGCCACGCAGGCATGCTGTTCCGCAATCGCCCGTTCACGCCGACCCCGGAGGATGCCGAGGCGCTCATCGCGAATGCGCTGCCGCGCGAGCGCGCGCGCCAGCTCTACCCCAAGCTCGTGCCGGAGTCCGGCCGGGCCGCCCGCGAGCTCGCCTTCGGCGCCATCGCGGTGGACGCTCGCCGCGTGCGCTGCTCGACCCTGGTGGTGGGGGCCGAGCGCGACGTGATCACGCCCGCCTCGGTGCAGCGCCGGATCGCCGCCAAGTACGCCGCGACCTACATCGAGGCGGCGGGGCACGCCCACATGTTGATGCTGGAAGACGGCTGGGAACGTCCCTTCGACGCCATCCTCACCTGGCTGGAGCGCGCGGTCGGGCGCTAGCGCCGCGCCCCCGCGGCCGCTCCCGCTCCCGCGTAGACCGCTGCGGAGTCACCCGCGGTCTTGCCGAATACCGAGCCCGACATGAGGCCGGAGCCGCCCGCGTAGTTGTGGTAGAAGAGCCCCCCCACCAGCTCGCCCGCCGCGTAGAGTCCCGGGATGGGCAGGTCGGCGGTGTCGAGCACCTCCGCGCGCGTGTTCACCTTCAAGCCGCCGAAGGTGAACGTGATGCCGCATGTCACCGCGAAGCCCAAGTACGGCGGCGTGTCGATGGGGACGGCCCAGTTCGACTTGGGCGGCGTGATGCCGCGCGTGCCCTTGCCGTCCAGCACCGCGGGATTGAACTCGCCGGCCTGGCAGGCGGCGTTGAAGGCCTTCACGGTGCGGGCCAGACCCGCGGGGTCGATGTCGAGCTGCGCGGCCAGGCCTTCGATGCTATCGGCCTCGCCCTTGGTCACCTGCCGGATCCGGTACTCCTCCCGGAGAATCTCCACGGTCTTCTGGTCGAAGATCTGGAAGGCGAGGCGCTGCGGCTGCTTGATGATCTCGCGGCCGTACTTGGCGTAGGTGTAGTTGCGCAGATCGGCGCCCTCGTCCACGAAGCGCTCGCCGCGCACGTTGACGATGAGCCCCAGCGGGTAGGAGTGCTTCTGGAACATGTCGCCCACCCGGCGATCGCCGAAGGGCGGCGCCCCCGCGTCCCAGGCCACCGCGTGGCAGGAGGACCAGTGACCGTAGGCCTGCGCGCCGATATCCAGCGCCATGCGGATGCCCTCACCGGTGTTGTGGCGGGTGCCACGCACCTTGGCGAGATCCCAGTCGGGGCCGAGGTAGCGCGTTCGCCACTCGGGATTGGCCTCGAAGCCGCCGGACGCGAGGACCACCGCGCGGGCCGACATGTCGCGGAGCCCGGCCGGCGTGCGTACCTGGACGCCGATCACGCGGCCTGCCTCGTCCTGCAGGAGCCGGTGGGCGGCGTGCGCGTAGCGCACCTCCATGCCCGCCGCCTCCGCCCGGTCGAGCAGCATCTGCACGAGCCCCGGCCCGCCGCCCACCGCCTCCACGTTGAGCCCGCCCCAGAACCGGTGCTTGCCTCCCACCATGTAGGACTGGCGACCGTGCATGAGGATCCAGCGAATGCCGCGATCGCGCATCCAGGCCACCGTGGCGCGGGAGCGGCGGATGAGGTGCTCGGACAGGTCGGGGTCGGTCAGCCCTTCCGTCACACGGTGAAAGTCCTCGCGGAACTGGGACTCCGCGTAGGGCGGCACCTCGATGGTGGCGGCCTCCTCGTCCGAGAGATCGGTGAGGATGTCGCGCCGGAGATCGGCGAGGCCCTGATGCGCGAAGCGGAAGCCGCCCGCGGTGAAGAAGGAGTTGCCGCCACGCTCGTGCTCGGGGGCTTTCTCCAGCACGAGGACGGATGCGCCCCCTTCCCGCGCGGCGAGGGCGGCGCAGAGGGCGGCGTTGCCGCAGCCGACGACGATGACATCGGGAGTTCCAGGAGTTGGCATGGCGGACTCAGGCGCCGTGACGGGCGCCGGCGAGGATGAGGAGGCCCAGGGCCACGCGGTACCAGCCGAAGCCCATGAAGGTGTGTGTCTGGATGAAGCGGAGCAGCCAGCGGACGCTCACGAGGGCGGCCACCGCCGCCACGACGGTGCCCAGCGCGATCATGTTCCAGGATGTCTCGGAGCGACCGGGCTGCTGCAGCACGTGCATGGCCTCGTAGGCGCCGGCGGCGAGGAGGGTGGGGACACCGAGGAGGAAGGAGAACTCCGTCGCCGTCACGCGGGCGAGGCCGAGGGCCAGCGCGACCAGGATGGTCGCGCCGGAGCGCGAGGTGCCGGGCAACATCGCGGCGAAGAGCTGCGCCGCGCCCACCGCGAGGGCCACCGCCCAGGTCACCTCGGTGCCGGCGGGACGGCCGCGCATCCACCATTCCACGAGGATGATGGCGACGCCGCCGAGCAGGGTCGCCCACGCCACCGGGACCACGTCCTTGGGCAGCGTGAAGCCGGCCCACTTCGCGACGACTCCGCCGACCCCGGTGAGGGCAAAGGCCCCGGCGAGCTTGAGGAGAAAGCTCCGGGCCGCCGCCTCGTGCCGCCGCTCGAAGAGCTCGCGCAGCCGGCCCGCGAAGGCCACTCCGACCGCCACCGCGGTACCCGACTGGATTCCGATGTTGAAGAGATCAGACTGACGGGGGAGCCAGCCGGAGTTCTCGACGAGGAGCAGGTGCCCCGTGGAGGACACCGGCAGGAACTCGGTGACGCCCTCGATGAGACCGAGGGCCACCACGGCGAGCCAGTCGGGCACGCGGCGACTACCCGGCGATCTCCTCGCCCCCGTCCACCCCGATCACGTTGCCGGTGATCCAGTGGGTATCGGGATGCGAGAGCACTACGATCGCGCGGGCCACGTCGTCCGTCGTGGTGAGGCGGTGGTGGGGGTTGCGCTCGGCCGCCTTCCTCGAGAACTCGTCGTAGTTGGGGATCTTCTTCGCGGCGGGCGTCGCCGTCACTCCCGCCCGGATGGAGTTGGCGGTGATGCCGCGGGGCGCCAGCTCGGCGGCGAGCTGCCGAATGTTGGACTCGAGCGCCGCCTTGGCCGCGGACACCGGGCCGTAGAAGGGGAGCACCCGCGCCCCGCCTGACGAGGTCATCGCGTAGATGCGCCCGCCCTCGCCCATGAGGCCGCGCCCCACCACTTCCTGCGCCCAGTAGATGAGGCTGTGGGCCATGACGTCGAGGGTCATGTCCATCTGCGCCTTGGTCACCGCCTCCTTCATGGGGTCGGCCACGAACAGCTTGAGGGTGCCGAAGGCGAGCGAGTGCAGGAGCACGCGGAGCTGGCCGAGCTCCTCGCGCTCACGCAGGATCCGCTCCATCTCCCCGGCGACCTCCACGCGCTTCTCGTCGTCCGCGGCGTTGACGTTGAAGAAGTGCGCCTCGCGCCCCATCCCGCGGATCTCCGCCACGATGCGCTCCACGTTGGGCAGCGTGGCGCGGCGATCCAGGTGCACCCCGAAGATGTTGAGGCCGGCGCGGGCCAGGGCCAGGCTGGTGGCCTCGCCGAATCCCGACGACGCGCCGAGGACGAGGGCCCAGCCGGACAGCGTGATGGGCGTGACGGAAGGGCTCATGGCGCGGGCATTTTATCATCAAGGACGCGGCCGGCCTACTCGGGCCGCGCGAGACGCCGTGCTACCATTCCCGTCATGGCGAAAACCGCCGCCATCTTGCTCGTCGGCAACGAGATTCTCTCCGGCAAGATCGCCGACGCCAATGCCACCTATCTCTGCAAGGAGCTCCGCGCCCTTGGCGTGGAGGTGCGGCGGATCACCGTGATTCCCGACGAGGTCGACCTCATCGCCGCCGAGGTGCGCGAGCTCGCGCGCGCCCACGACATCCTGTTCACCTCCGGCGGCGTCGGGCCCACCCACGACGACGTCACCATGGAGGGTGTGGCCCGTGCGCTGGGCACGCGGGTGATCCGGCATCCCGCCCTGGTGCGCCTTCTCGAGGGCTACTACAAGGGACAGGTGAACGAGGCGCGCCTGCGGCTCGCCGAGGTGCCGGAGGGAGCCGAGCTCCACTCCGACGGCTCCCTCATGTTCCCCGCGGTGAGCTACCGGAATGTCTACATCCTTCCCGGTGTGCCGGAGATCTTCCGCCAGAAGTTCGACTCGCTGCGGGAGCGCTTCCGCGAGACCCCATTCCACCTCACCAACGTGTACGTGGCGATCGGGGAGGGGACGCTCGCCGACCATCTGAACGCGCTGGTCGCCCGCCACCCCGATCTCATGCTTGGGTCCTACCCCGAGTTCTCCAATCCGGAGTACAAGGTCAAGGTCACGCTGGAGTCCAAGGATCGGGCGCTGGTGGAGCTCGCGGTCGGGGAGCTGCTCGCCTCGTTGCCGCCGGGCGCGCTCGTGCGTGTGCAGCGCTAGCCTGCGTTGAGCCTCAACGCGAAGATCCTGCTCGGCGTCGGTCTGGTCGCCGCCGCCCTGTTCCTCGCCGGTCTGGGCACGGCCCCGTTCGTCGACCCGCCCGAGGGCTTCCACGCCGTGATCGCGCGCGACATGCTGCGCCTCGGCGACTGGGTGACCCCGCACATCGACGGCGTACGCTACTTCGACAAGCCGCCCCTGATGTACTGGATCATGGCGAGCGCCTTCGCCCTCCTGGGCGCCGGCGAGGGCCCGGCCCGGCTGGGCGCCGCGCTGCCCGCGGTGGGCGTCGCCGTGGTCACCGCCTGGATCGGGCTCCGGCTCGGCGGCCCGCGGGTCGGGCTGGTCGCCGGCCTCATGGTCGCCGCCAATCTGGAGCTCTACCTCTTCGCGCGCCTCGTGAAGCCCGATCTCCTCTTCGTCTTCTGCATCTTCCTCGCGTTCGCCGGCTTCATCGCCGCCTACCTGCGGCACCGCGAGGAGCGCGCCGGCCCCGCCCGCTGGGCCCTTCTCCTCTTCTACGCCGGTCTCGGCGCCTCGGTCCTCGCCAAGGATCTGCTGGGCGCCCTCGCGCCGCCTCTCGTCCTCGGCCTCTTCTTCCTGATCACGGGCGAGCGGGCGATCGTCCGGCGCTGGGTCCCGTGGGCGGGCGTGCTGCTCTTCCTCGCCATCGCCCTTCCCTGGTACCTCGTCGTGGAGCTGCGCAATCCCGGTTTCCTCTGGTACACCGTGGTCGACAACCACATCCTGAACGTCACGCGGCAGCGCGTGTTCCCCGATGAGGACGTGCCCCTGGGCACGGTGGAGTTCCTGGTCGTGACCGCCGCGGGCTTCCTGCCGTGGTCTCTGGTCTTGCCGGCGGCCCTGTGGCGGCGCTTCCGCCGCCCGTCGCAAACGCCGGAGGACCGGATGTGGCTGTTGCTCTCCCTGTGGGCGGTGGGCGCGGTCGCGGCGGTGGCGCTGTCGCCGTTCAAGCTGCCGCACTATGGGCTGCCGGCCTTCCCGGCCCTGGCCCTCATCGTGGCCAAGCACTGGGACGAGATGCTCGAGGGCAAGCCGGGCGCTCCCTCGGCGCTGGGCGTGCTCTCGCCCCCGCTGGTGCTCCTGGGGGCGGCGGCCCTGACGACCGTGCTCGTGTGGCAGGGGGTCATCCCGCTCCTCCAGGGCGTGCTGACGTCGGTCGACGTGACGACGCGCAACATGGAGGCGAGGGGAGGGCAGCTCCCATTCCTCGCCGCCGGCGAGGCGATGCCGCTCTTCCGCTCGGCGGCCCTGGCGCTGGGGCTGGGGGCGGTGGGCGCCGCGCTCGCGCTGGCGCTGCGGCGGCCGGTGATCGGGCTCGGCGCCATCCTCGCCGGCATGCTCGCCTTCCTCCCTATCTCCGCCGAGGGCTTCGCGCTCTTCGCCCGCAGCCGCTCCGTCCGCCCCCTCGGGCAGGGGGTGGCCCTTCGCGCCGGTCCCGCGGACATCCTTGTCCACGAGGGGCCGCTCGAGAACAGCGGCGCCTGGCTCATGGATCTGGAGCGGCCGGTGAAGGTGGTGAACGGGCGGGTGTCGAACCTGGCCTTCGGCGCCACCTTTCCCGAGGCCCACGACATCTTCTGGGACACGGAGCGGCTGGCCGCCGCCTGGCGGGGCGAAGCCCGCGTCTACCTCCTGACCGGCCTCCACCCCGAGGCGAGCGTGATGCACCGCCTGCCCCCGGACACCGTCCACCTCATCCAGCAGGGCGGCGGCCGCTGGCTTTACTCGAACCGTCCCTGACGGGGTACCATGGGGGCGTGAGCGGCGCGCCCTATCGCCTCAAGGACGACCCGTACTCGAGCCACTCCATCATTCTCGGCCGCCTGGGCGAGGGCCGCGGCCGGCGAGCCCTCGACGTGGGCGCCGCCGACGGGTATCTCGCGGAGCGGCTCACCGCGGCGGGCTGGAAGGTGACCGCGGTGGAGCGGGACCCTGCCCAGGCCGAGCGCGCGGCGGCGCGCTGCGAGCAGGCCTTCACCGTCGACCTCGAGCGCGCTCTGCCGCCCCTGGCCGGGCAGTACGACGCCATCATCTACGGCGACGTCGTGGAGCACCTCTCGGACCCGCTCCGCGTCATGCGCGAGGTGAACCGCCATCTCGCGCCGGGCGCCCTCGTGGTGGTCTCGGTGCCGAATGTGGCGCATGTCTGGGTGCGTCTGTCCCTCCTCGTCGGCCGCTTCGACTACGGCGACCGGGGCATCCTGGACCGGACGCACCTCTCGTTCTTCACGCGCCGGACCTTCCTCTCCTTTCTCGCCGCGGCGGGCCTCGTACCGCGCGAGGTCGCGGTCACGCCGGTGCCGCTGCCGGTGGTGGTCCCCGCGCGCTTTCACGGAGCCGCCCTGGGCGTCCTCCACCGCCTCTCCGCGGCGGCGGCGCGGCTCTGGCCGGGCGGCCTCGCCTATCAGTTCGTGGCGGTGTGCGCCGGCGCCCGCGGGGATGATCGCGGGTGACCTCGTCCAAGGGCGTCGCCCCGAAGGTGGTCGTCGTGATGCCCGCGTACAACGCCGGGCGCACGCTCCGCCTGACCTACGAGGAGCTGCCGAAGGAGTCGGTGAACCTCGTGATCCTCGTGGACGACGGCTCCACCGACAAGACGCTGGACATCGCGCGCGAGCTGGGCCTCGAGATCTTCGTCCACGATCGGAACTACGGCTACGGCGCCAACCAGAAGACCTGCTACACCGAGGCGCTGCGCGCCGGCGCCGACATCGTGGTGATGGTGCATCCGGACTATCAGTACGATCCCACCCTCGTGCCCGAGATCATCGAGCCCATCGTGCGGGGGGAGGCCGACCTCGTGCTGGGCTCGCGGCTGGTGGGCGGGCGATCGGCCATCCAGCAGGGGATGCCGTGGTGGAAGTACGTGGCCAACCGCTTCCTCACCTGGGTGGAGAACCGCGCCTTCGGCCTCGACCTCTCGGAGTTCCACACCGGCTACCGCGCCTTCAGCCGGGAAGTTCTGGAAGCGGTGAACTTCCGCATGAACTCCGACGGCTTCGTGTTCGACCAGGAGATCATCGCCCAGGCGGTGTCCGGCGAGTTCCGCCTCGCCGAGATCGCGGTGCCCGTCCGCTACTTCGCCGAGGCCTCCTCCGCGAGCTTCTTCGACTCGTGCGTGTACGGCACCAAGATCCTCTGGGTGGTCACCCGGTACCTGCTCCATCGCACCGGGCTCAAGCGCTCCCGGCGGCTCCAGAGCATCCGGCGCCGCTACACGCGGCTCGACCCCGGGAGGGAGACACCGGGCGGAAGTTGACGGGCCGCGCGGGTCTCGCGCGCGCGCTGGACGGAGTCGCCGCCCTCCTGGTCGTCGCCTTGCTGGCGGCCCTCGTGGTGCCCTACGCCCGCCCCGAGGATCTCTTCATCGCGCTGGTTCTGGCGGCGGCGCTGCGCCATCTCCTCCGGCCGTTCCCCGTGCCCGACGTCCGGCCGCGCGCCGTCGTGGCGTGGGCCACCGCCGCCTACGCGCTGGGCTTCGCCTTCATCACCGTCACGCGGCACTGGACCCTCGCGACGCACGCCCTCGACCTCGGTTACTACGTGCAGCTCGTGTGGAGCATGTCGGTCGGTCGCGGCCCGCGGGTGAGCCTGCCCGAGATGCACGCCTGGGGCGACCATCTGTCGCCCATCATGTGGGCATTCGTGCCGGCGTTCTGGCTGCTGCCGGGGCCGGCCACACTGCTCGTGGCGCAGGCCGCCATCCTTGCCCTCGGCGCGCCGGCGGTGTATCTGCTCGCGCGGCGGCGCCTCCGCGACGAGCGCGTGGCGGCGTTGTGGGCGCTGCTCTACCTGGTGAATCCGTCGCTCCACGGCATGAACGTGCGGGACTTCCACGCCGCTGCGCTCGCGGTGCCGCTGCTCCTCTGGGCCTTCGTGGCCGCGGAGGCGGGGCGCGCTCCGCTCTTCGTGGGAGCCCTCCTCCTGGCGCTCGCCACGCGCGAGGACGCGGCGCTGGCGGTGATCGGGGTGGGCCTCTGGCTCGCCCTCGGCCGCCGCCAGTGGCTCGCCGGCGCGGCCACCGCCGCGGGCGCCTTGGCGGTGCTCTGGGCGGATCTCAAGTGGGTCATCCCCGCGTTTCGCGGCGAGCCCTATTCTCACCTCGCGCGCTACGAGGCCTTCGGCCGGTCGCTCGGGGAGATCGCGGCCGGCGTCGTGCTGCATCCATTCCGGGCGCTGGCCCGGATCGCCACGCCGGACCGGCTCGTCTATCTCCTCGCCATGCTCCTGCCGCTGGGGCTCCTGCCGCTGCTCGCGCCCGCCGAGCTCGCGGGCGCGCTGCCCGCGCTGGCTCAGAACCTCCTGAGCCGCGACCCCATCCTCTTCCACCACCGGACCCAGTACCAGTCCTTCGTGCTGCCCTTTCTCCTGCTCGCCGCCCTCGCCGGCGCGGCCCGGCTGGCCGCGCGCCGTCCGCCCGCCGTCGCCCGCGCCGCCCTGCTCCTGGCCGTCGTCGCGAGCCTGGTCTTGTCGTCGAGGATGGTGAATCAGTTCGCGGTCTATCGCTGGTGGCCGGACGAGAGCGAGCGGGCCGCGCATCGCGTGCTCGCACGCGTGCCCGACGCGGTGGCGGTCTCCGCCCAGGATCCCTACGTCCCCCATCTCTCGCTGCGGCCGCTGGTGTTCGTCTTCCCCGTCGGCATCGAGAAGGCCGACCACCTGCTCCTCAACACCGCGAGCTATCCGTGGCGGAGCCTGCCCGGAGTCACGATGGAACGGGAGGCCGGCGAGGTCGTGATCCGGGCCGGGGGAGGGGCGGCGTACCGTTACGCGGTGGCCGTGGAGGACGGCCCCCACCTGCTGCTACGCCGTCGGTGAGTCCGGAGGCGGGGGCGGGACGGCGTCGGACACCACGACGCGGTCCCGGCCCTCGCGCTTGGCGCGATAGAGGGCGCTGTCGGCGGCCCGCAGGAGCGCGTCGGCGACCGTCGCGTGCTCGGGGAAGGCGGCCACGCCCAGCGAGATGCTGAGCGCGCCCAGCGACACGCCCCGGTGCACGATGCGCAGGCGCTGAGCGGCCTCGCGCAGCTCCTCGGCGCGGCGCAGGGCGTCCTTGGCGGCCGCGCCCGGCATGACGATGGCGAACTCCTCGCCGCCCACCCGGCAGGGCACGTCCTCCACCCGCACGTGGCCGCGGAGCAGCCGGCCCAGCTCCCCGAGCAGGGCATCGCCGGCGTCGTGACCGTGATCGTCGTTGAACCGCTTGAAGTGATCGACGTCCACCATGATGACGGACAGGGGCACGCTGTTCCGCTGAGCCCGGCGGAGCTCGCGCTCCAGCGTCTCCTCCATGTAGCGGCGGTTGAACAGGCTGGTGAGGTGGTCACGCACCGACTGGGTGCGGAGGCGCTCCCGCAGGGCGAGGTTGGCGAGCGAAAGGCCCAGCTTGTCGGCGGCGGTGCCCGCCACCCGCTGCTCCTCCGGCGTGAAGGCGGGCGCCTCCGCGACGCGGGCGAAGTAGAGCACGCCCACCGCCTCGCCCTGGGCCACCAGCGGCAGGCAGATGTAGGAGTCGGGCAGGGGAGCCTCGAGATGCGCGCACACCAGGGCGTCGCCGCTCTTCTCCACCACGTGGATGCGACCGCGCCGGAGCGCCCAGCAGTCCGCGGGGGCGAACACCGTCTCGCCGCCGGCGCCTCCGGCGCCCCAGGCCGCCACCGTCTCCACGAGGTTGCGTGAGGAGTTGATCACGTGGAGCGCCCCCGCGCTCTGCGGGAACAGGCCCTCCAGCGAGCGACGGACCACGTTGTACACCTCGGTGAGGGTCAGGCACGCGTCGAGGAGATCGCCCATCTCCTTCAGCTGCTGCTCCGTCTCCAGGCGCCGGGCCAGGCGATCGGAGGCCTGCTTGCGGTCGGTGATGTCGATGATCGTGCCTTCGAAGTGCGGGTCGGCGGGATCGGCATTGTAGACCACGCTCATGAGGGCCCACACCGTCTCGCCGCTGCGCCGCCGGAGCGCCACCTCGACGTCATTGATGGTCTCGCCGGCGAGCAGCCGGCGGAGGATCGCGGCCATCGCCTCGCGGTCCGAGTGGAGGTCGGCCGCGTTGCGCCCGCGCGCGTCCTCGGGCGCCCGGTAGCCGAGCATCCGGGCGAACGCGGGATTGCACTCGAGGAGCAGGCCCTCGCGGTTGGTGCGGAAGATGCCCGCCTGGCTGCGATCGAAGAGGAGCCGGTACCGCTCCTCCGCGGCCTTGAGCTCGGCCTCGGCGGCGCGCCGGCGGCCCAGATCGAGCCGGATGGCGAGTCCGGCCAGGCCCATGAGGGCGAGGGCGGCGAGTGACGCGCTCCCCACCACCAGCTGCGCGTTGCGGCGGCTGAGCGTGGCGCCGGTCGCGCGCTCGGAGAGAAGACGCTCCTCCTCGGCCTTCATCCGGGAGATCAGGGTCCGGATCTCGTCCATGGTGGACTGCCCTTCCTCGAGGAGGGTCTGGGCATCCATGCCGCCGGCGCGCTCGCGTTCGCTGATGCTCTGCGCCACGAAGGTCAGCTTGCGCGCGATGAGGGGCTCGAGCTGGTCCAGCCGCTGCCGTTGGGCGGGATTGTCCTCGATGAGGCCGCGCACCTTGAGGAGATCCTCGCGCAGCTGGCCGCGGCTCTGACGGTATGGCTCGAGATAGTGATCGGCCCCCGAGATGAGGAATCCCCTCTCGCCCGTCTCCACGTCGAGAATCTTGGCGAGGACGCCTTCCAGCAGCTTGAGGGTCTGGGAGGATTGCTCCTGGAGCCGGGTGGTCGCGGTGAACTCATTGAGGCTGCGGAACGAGTACGCGCTGATGAGGACCAGCACGAGGAACACCACGAGAAACCCGACCGCGATCTTCCGGCCGAGGCTCATGCGCCGCGCCCTCGCATGACCGCGCCGCGCGCCCGGGCGAGGTAGGTGTCGCGGTTCAGGGCGTAGTAGACGGCGGGGATGCCGGCCAGGGTGACGTCGCGCTCGTGGGCGAGCCCGAGCTTCTCCAGGACCGCGCGGGACGGCTGATTGTCGGGTCGCGCCACTGCGATGATGCGGGGCAGGGCGAGGGGACCGAAGCCGTGCGCGAGGGCCGCGCCCGCCGCCTCCGACGCGAGCCCGCGCCCCCAGTGTCGGCGATCGAGGGCGTAGAGCACCTCGACCTCGGGGGCCGCCCCCGGGTCGACCACCAGGGGCTTGAGTCCGCACTGGCCGATGACCTCGCCGCCGGCGCGGTCGGTGACCGCCCACACGCCCCAGCCGTGCTCGGCCCAGCCCTCGGCGAAGCGCTCGAGCGTCTTCCGCGAGCGCGCGCGGGCCGCCTCGCCCAGCCAGGGGCCGTCCCCCAGCCAGCGCGTGACCTCGGGATCGTCGTAGAGCCGCGCGTGAGCCTCGGCATCGGCGGAGGTGAAGGGCCGCAGGACGAGCCGTTCGGTAGTGACGGTGGTCATGGCGTCACCGGCCTCGATTATACGGCGGGGCCTCGGCCGGGAAGGAGAGAATTGACGCGGGGCTAGCGCGTACTGCCGTCCCGGGCGAGGACGTGAGACGCGTGGTGCAAGACCATGCGCCACTCCCCGCCGTGGCGCTCGAAGACGTTGGTGGCGAGGAGGGCGGTCACCGCGATGTTGCCGTGGACCTGGGAGAGGATGTTCTCCGAGCACGTGACCCAACCGACGGCACCGCTGCCGCGTGCCTGCACGTCGCCCAGGGTGAAGCGCATCTCGCCGCTGCCCTTGAAGATCGCCTCCCACGACTGCCGCACCGCCTCCCAGCCCTCGAGCATCGCCCAACCGGGGTGGACGCAGCGCACGTGCTCGCCGTGGGCCCACACCCGATCCATCTCGGCGAGGTCCTGCGCCTCGAACGCCCGGTAGAAGCGGGCGTTGGCCTCCTCGAGCTCGCCGCGCTCGTCGTCGTCCGGCGTCATGCCGCGGAGATCACGAGATCGTCACCGTCCCGGGTGACGACAAGACGCTCCAGGCGCGCCCCCGGGCACGGCCCCTCGACGCACACTCCGGTATCGGGGGCGAACACCGCGCCGTGGACGGAGCACGCGAGCAGCCGTCCGTCGGCGGAGAGGAGACCCGCGGCGCGCGCATCCAGCCGGTTCCCGGCGTGCGGGCAGGCGTTCACGTAGGCGTGCACGCTTCCCCCGAGATTCACGGCGAAGGCGGGCAGTGACCGCTCGCCACGCGAGAGCGTGAAGGTCACAGTGCGCCCGGGCGCGAGGGCGCGCGCGCTCAGCCGCCAGGCTCCAGCATCCACGCCCCCGGTTCTATCACAGGGCGCCGGGCGGCGTTATGATCCGCCCATGCTTCGCGGCGCCGCTCTCGCGCTCGCCGTCCTCCTCCTCGGCGGCTGCCAATCGGCCGCGCCGGACCCCGCCGCCGAGCACCCGCTGGTGGGCACCACCTGGCGCGCTCGGGAAATCGACGGCCGCATGGCGCTCGCGGAACCCGCCTCCACGCTCTCCTTCGAAAGCCGCGAGCGCGTGGCGGGCCAGGCCGGCTGCAACCGCTTCTTCGGCCGGCTCGATCTCGATGCGGGACGCCTGGCGCTGGGTCAGATGGGGAGCACGCGGATGGCGTGCGCGGCTCCGGTCATGGAGCAGGAACGGCGCTTCCTCCTCGCCCTTCAGGCCTCGGCGTTCTGGGAGCGCGAGGGAGACACGCTCCGCCTGCTCGACGGCGAGCGCCGGCTGCGCCTCCGTCTCACCCGCTGAGCGCCTCCGCGCTGTGGTCACGCGGGGATGGAGCCCGTCCGGAGGCCGCAGATCGGCGTGGTACAGTGACTTCTATGGCCGCTTCGTCCGATCGCCTCGCTGTCGAGGCCCATGACCTGACCAAGACCTTTCGCGGGGGCTGGCTGCGCCGCCGCCGCACCGAGGCCCTGCGCGGCGCCAGTCTCGAGGTTCCGCGCGGCGCGATCTTCGGCCTGCTCGGCCCCAACGGGGCGGGGAAAACCACGCTGCTCTCCATCCTCGCCACGCTCGTCGTGCCGGACAGCGGGACCGCGCGCATCCTCGGATTCGACGTGGTGCGCGAGGCGCGCGAGGTGCGCAAGCGCCTCAACATGGCGAGCGGCAATGCCTCGTTCGTGTGGAGCCTGCGTCCGCCCGAGGTGCTGACGTTCTACGGCCGGCTCTACGGTCTCCACGGTCGCGCGCTGCGTGAGCGGGTGGAGTCCCTCATCGAGCTCACCGAGCTGGGTCCGCATCGGAAGACGGAGTACAACGAGCTCTCCACGGGTCTCAAGCAGCGGCTCGCCTTCGCCAAGGCCCTGCTCAACGAGCCCGAGGTGCTGTTCCTGGACGAGCCGACGCTGGGGCTGGACCCGGACGTCTCGGTCCGCATCCGCGCCCAGGTCGCCGATCTGCGCCGGCAGAAGGGCACCACCATCATCCTCACCACCCACTACATGCGGGAGGCCGAGGAGCTCTGCGACGAGATCGCCTTCATCAAGGGCGGCCGCATCCTCGCCCAGGGGCCGGCGGACAGTCTCAAGCGCCAGATCCGCCTCGGCGAGGTAATCGCGTTGCGGCTCGACCCCGTGGAGCCGACGGGACTCGCCGAGCTGACCGGCGTGCTCGACCTGCGCCGGCGCGGCGACACGCTGGAGGCCACGGTGGACGCGGTGGAGAAGCGGCTGCCCGAGGTGCTGCGCTGGCTCCACGAGCAGGGGGCGGTGGTGCGGGACTGCCGCGTCCACGAGCCGGATCTCGAGGAGGTGTTCGTTGAGCTCGCTCGCTGAACCCCTCGCCGCGCCGCGCGTCCGTCCCCCCGAGGGGCTGCGCTCGGAATGGTCACGCACGTGGGCATTCGCCCAGCGGAACCTCGTCATGGCGCGGCGCAACGTCTTCTTCCTCTTCGAGCTGACGTTCTGGCCGGGCGTGGCGATGCTGTCGCACGGCCTGCTCACGCGCTTCCTCGAGCTGACCCCCCAGATGACGGCGTTCATCCTGGCCGGCACGGTGGCGCTGTCCACGGTGCAGGTCTGTCAGCTGGACGTGGCCTACGTCGTCCTCTTCGACATCTGGTCCAAGTCGATGAAGCATCAGTTCCTCACCCCGGTCGCGATCCGGCACCTCGCCTTGGGGTCGTGGCTGGTGGGCGTGGGCCGGGGGCTGGCGGTGTTCGCCCTCATGGCGGTGATCGGCAGCTGGTTCTTCGGCTTCGACTTCCTCGGCGCGGGGCCGCTCAGCCTCGCCGTCTTCCTGCTGGGCTGCTTTCTCTGCTCGCTGATCGTGGGCCTGTGCGTGTGCGCGCTGGTGATACTCTTCGGGACGCGCGCCGAGACCTCCGCGTGGGCCGCGGTGAACTTCCTGGTGATGCTCTCGGGCGTCTACTACCCGGTGTCGGTGCTGC
The DNA here is from genome assembly GCA_035281625.1 of Candidatus Methylomirabilota bacterium. Taxonomy (GTDB): domain Bacteria; phylum Methylomirabilota; class Methylomirabilia; order Rokubacteriales; family CSP1-6; genus DASRWT01. The sequence goes on along the minus strand of DATEDO010000065.1, from coordinate 32,069 downwards.
CGGACTGGGCGCAGGCGGTGGCGCGGGCCATCCCGATGACGTATTTTCTGGACGGCTTCCGCGCCGGCTACGGCTTCACCCCGACCTTCCCGCACTCGGCGGCCATCGGGCTCGCGCTGTCGGCGGTCTACCTCGTGCTCGCCCACTGGGCGCTGGCCGCCGCCATCAACCGCTCCCGCCGCACCGGCCTTCTCCTCAAGCTCTCCGAGTGATCCGGTGACCGGTTGCTCTGGCCTCGCCGGCCCGCGCGGCTGATGGCGCCCGACCTCTCCGCGGTACTGCTCGGCTTGCTGCTCGGCATCCAGCACGCCACCGACGCCGATCACATGGTGGCGGTGGCCACCATCGTGAGCCGCACGCGGCGGTTCGGCGCCGGCGCCCTCGTCGGCGCGTTCTGGGGCGTGGGCCACACCCTCACCCTGGGTGCGGTGGGCGCCGCCATCATCGTTCTACGCTGGACGGTGACGCCGCGGGTGGGCCTGTCGCTCGAGCTGGCGGTGGCGGTGATGCTGATGGTGCTGGGCGTGCTCAGGATCGCGCGCGCCGTCCGCGGCGCCGGAGACGTGGCGCCCGAGCACATGGTGGAGCCCCATCGCCACCACGCCGGACCGGCCTTCCACAGCCACGCGCACGCCCACGGCAGCATCGTGCACCGTCATCCGCACGTGCATCCGCCCGCCGGCCTCACCGCGGCGATGCGCGAGGTCGGGGTGGGGCAGGCGGTGCGCTCGGCCCTGGTGGGGGTGGTGCACGGACTGGCGGGGAGCGCCGCGGTCGCGCTGCTGGCGCTCGGGGCGATCCAGGACCCGACCCTCGCGGTGGGCTATCTGGCGGTCTTCGGGGTGGGGACCATCGCGGGCATGACCGCCATCACCGCGCTGCTGGCCTGGCCTTTCGCGGTGGGCGCCCGCCGCCTCGCCCGCTGGCAGCACGCCCTCGCCTTCGGGACCGGCGCGCTGTCGCTCGCCTTCGGGCTCTATCTCACCGTCCACATCGGCTTCGTGGACGGCCTGTTCCTCTCGTCGAAGACCCGGCTAGCGCCCGAGGAACTTCTTCACGCTGCCGGCGATCCCCGCCGCGTCGAGGCCGTGCTTGGCGTAGAGACCCTTGGCATCGCCCGACTCGCCGAAGCCGTTGACGCCGAGCTTGCGGAGGGGCGTCGGCATCACCTCGGAGAGCAGCTCCGCCACCGCGCCGCCCAGACCACCGGAGATGCTGTGATCCTCCACGGTGACCACCCGCCCGGTCTTGCCCGCGGATCGGAGGACGGTCTCCTCGTCGAGGGGCTTGATCGTGGCCACGTTCAGCACCTCGGCGTGGATCCCGTCCGCCTCGAGACGCTTCGCCGCCTCGAGCGTGTTCCAGAGCGGCCCGCCGGTGGCGAGGATGGACACGTCGCCGCCCGGGCGCAGCACCTCGGCGCGACCGAACTGGAAGCGATACCCGTCGTCGTGCACGGACTCGAGATTCTGGCGCGTGAGGCGTAGATACACCGGTCCCGGATGCTCCACCGCCCAGGCCACCGCCTGCTTCGTCTCCATCTCGTCGGCGGGCTGCACGATGGGGATGTTCGGCAGCGAGCGGAGGCAGGCGATGTCCTCGAGCCCCATCTGGCTGTAGCCGTCCTCGCCGATGGCCACGCCCACGTGAGTGCCCACGAGCTTCACCGGCGCCTGCGAGTACGCCACCGACACCCGGATGGTCTCGAAGCGCCCCACGAGGAAGCAGGCGAAGGAGCAGCAGAACGGCACCCGCCCCGTCAGCGCCAGCCCGGCCGCCGTCCCGATCATGGTGGATTCGGCGATGCCCAGGTTGAAGGCGCGGCCCGGGTACGTCTTGCCGAACTTCGCGGTCATCGTGGACTTGGAAAGATCGGCGTCCAGGGTGACGATGCGCTCGTCCCGGGCGCCCAGGTCGATCAGCGCCTCTCCGAACGCGGCGCGCGAGGCCTTGGCCGGCATCACTTCTTCTCCATGGCGGCGAGCTCGGCGAGGATGGGCGCCGCCCAGGCCGGTGCCTGCCCGCCCGTCTCCGGCAGCCCGAGGATCTCGCGGATGGCGCGAAGGGCCTCCGCCGGGGTGGGGGACTTGCCATGCCACTCGGGGTTGTCCTCCATGAACGACACACCCTTGCCCTTCACGGTGTGCGCCACCACGAATGTCGGCCGGCCCTTCTCGGCCTCGGCCTGCTCGAGCGCTTTGTCGATCTGGGCGAGGTCGTGGCCGTCGATCTCGATCACCGGCCAGTTGAAGGACTTCCACTTGTCCACCACCGGCTCCAGATCCAGGATCTTCTTCACGTGGTCGTCGAGCTGGATGCCGTTGTAGTCGAGGATCACGCAGAGGTTGTCGAGATGATGGTCGGGCGCGCCGAGCTTGGGCGCCGACATCGCCGCCTCCCACACCTGCCCCTCCTGGATCTCGCCGTCACCGAGCACGCAGTAGACGCGCGATGCCTTACCCGCGAGCTTGAGGCCCAGCGCCATGCCGACCGACATGGAGAGCCCTTGCCCGAGGGAGCCCGTGGCCGCCTCGATGCCCGGCAGCGCCACGCGGTCGGGATGTCCCTGCAGCGGGGAGCCGAGCTTCCGCAGCGTGATGAGCTGGCTTGCGGGGAAGTAGCCGGCCTGGGCCATGCACGCGTATTGCGCGGGCACGCAGTGGCCCTTCGAGAGCACGAGCCGATCGCGATCCTCCCAGACCGGCCGCTTGGCGTCGTAGCGCATCCGGTTGAAGTAGAGCACCGTGAGGATGTCGATCACCGACAGCGAGCCGCCGGGGTGTCCGGAGCCCGCGTGGGTCAGCATCCGGATGATCTGCACGCGGCACTCCCGCGCGATGTCGCCGAGCCGGCCGAGGTCCGCCTTCGTCATCTGCTCACGCCTCCCCCAATTGTTAGCTGGATCATACGGGCCGCTCGGGCGGGGCGCAAGGGAGCGCGCGCGTCAGGGTCTGCGCGCGGTGGGATATCGCTTGTCTACCCAGCCGGGAAGTCCCTCGTCGAGGATCAGCATGTTCCGGTAACCGGCGAGGTAAAGGATCTTGTAGGCCCCCCGGGCCAATGCGTGTGGGCACGCTCAGTAGAGGACGACGAAGTCCTGGCGCGGCACGGCCTGCAGGCGCCGGGGCATCTCCGGCAGGGGGAGGTTCCGCGCGCCCGCGATGTGAAGCTCGGCGAACTGCTCGGCCGGCCGCACGTCGATGAAGACCACCTGCTTCTTGAGATCGAGCAGGGCCTTCACCTCGTCCACCGCGATGTAGCGCTCCGGCACCTCGGGGTCGCCGCCGGGCGCCGCCCCCAGCGCGAGAAGCGCGACGGCGAGGGTCCCCACGAAGAAGCCGCGCCTCACTGGAACGCCTCCACCCACACACGGTCGCCGGGAGCCACGTCCCCGCGATCCTCCTCGATCACGATGAAGCAGTCGGCCTGGGCCATGGATGAGAGGATGCCGGAGCCCTGGGGGCCGGTGGTCCGTACCTCCCAGTGATCGCCGGCATACGAGAGGATTCCGCGCTTGAACTCCCGCCGGCCCGTCTTCTTCCGCATGGCCTCGGTGGCCACCGCGTGGAAGCGGGGCGGGAAGAGCTCGCGCCGACCGGCGAGCTTCCACAGAGCCGGGCGCACGAACAGGCTGAAGGTCAGCATGGAGGCGACGGGATTGCCGGGAAGCCCGAAAAAGTGCGCGGCGCCGATGCGCCCCACCGCGAGAGGCCGGCCGGGCTGCATGGCCACCTGCCAGAAGTCGATGCCGCCCGCCTCCTGCAGCACCGCCTTGACGAGATCGTAATCGCCGACCGACACGCCGCCCGATGTGAGGACGATGTCCGAGGCGCGGGCGGCCTCGGTGAGGCGCGCGTGGAGCACCTCGTGGAGGTCCGGCACGATGCCGTAGTCGGTCACCGTACCGCCGGCCGCCTCCACCAGGCCCTGGAGCGCGAAGCGGTTGGAGTCGTAGATCTGGCCCGGCTTGCGGGCGTCTCCCGGCTCCACCACCTCGTCGCCGGTGGAGAGCACGGCGACACGCGGGCGCTGGCGCACCAGTATCTGCGGCAGCCCTAGCGAGGCGGCCACGCCGAGCTCCTGCGGGCGTAGCACGCTGCCCGCGGGCAGCACCACGGTGCCCGCGCGTACGTCCTCGCCGCGCGCGCGTGTGTTCGCGCCGCGCTCGATCGCCCCCACCGTGATGCGGTCGCCCCGCCGCTCCACCACTTCCTGGGGATAGACGGTGTCCGCCCCGGCGGGCATGGGGGCCCCCGTCATGATGCGAAGGGCCTGGCCGCGCGCGATGGCGCCTGCGAACACGCCGCCCGCCGCCAGCTCCCCCACGACCGTGAAGTCCGTCCGCGCGCCGGCCGCGAGGTCCACATGGGCGACGGCGTAGCCGTCCACCGCCGAGTTGTCGGTCGGGGGCACGTCGATGGGCGCGCGCAGATCCTCCGCGAGCACGCGGCCGAGCGCGCCGGTGAGGGACACGATCTGCGGCGGGGCCACCGTGACGACCTGGGCGAGGATGTGCGTCTGCGCGTCGGCCACCGCGATCATGCGCACATTATACGCAGCGCACCCTCCTGTTATATTTCTCGTGCGATGGAGGAATCGGCCTGGACGTCCCCCGAGATCGGCCTCGTTCAGCCCGTGCCGCCGCCCCGGGCGGGATTCTGGCGGCGCGCCCTCGCCCTGCTCCTCGACTACGTCTTTCTCATCCTGGTGCTCGGCGTCGCCGCCGTCCTCGTGCGGCTCGCCTGGGGCGACGCCGCGCGCGCCTCGCGGGTCATCGATGCGTCGCTCCGCGCCTTCGGTTGGTTCTTCCCGCTCCTCTACGCCACGCTCTTCCACTGGCTCTGGGGACAGACCATGGGCAAGATGCTGGTGGGCGCGCGCGTGGTCACCATCGATGGCGCGCCCCTCTCGTTCCGGCGCGCCCTGGGCCGCACCTTCGCCTGGGTACTCGCCGCCCTGCCGCTGGGGGTCGGGCTCGCGCTCGCCGCGCTCCCGGACAAACGCGGGCTCCACGACCGGCTCGCCAGCACGCGCGTCGAGCGCGTCTGAGCCCGACGTGGCGCTCCCTCTACCGCTGCGCAACCGGCTCGCCGAGCTGATCCTCGACGCCGTGCACGATGCCGGCGCCCGCGAGGCCCTGGCTGCCGTCGCCGCCGTCTGCGCCGACCCGCGCGCCCTCGCCGGACGCGAGCCTCCCGCGCGCTTTCCCGCCGATCTGTTCGAACGCGACGCCGGCGGCCTGGTGCTGCGGAGCGGATTCGGCGCGTCGGCGCGGGAGATGGGCGCCCGCGCCGAGCGGGGCTGGCGCGCGCTGCGCGACCGGCCAGTGGCGGACGGCGAGCCCGCGCGGGACGAGGCGCTCGACGCGGCGGCCACGCTGTTCGACGCGGGACTCTACTTCGAGGTGCACGAGCTCCTCGAGCCGCACTGGTTTCGCGCGCGGGGCCCGGAGCGCGAGGCGCTGCAGGGCCTCATCCAGATCGCGGTGGGCTTCCAGCATCTCGTCAACGGCAATCGCCGGGGCGCTCTCGCCCTGCTCCATGAGGGCGCGGCCAAGGCCGCCGGCGGCCGGCTCGCCGGGCTGCCCCTCGCGGAGTTCGCCGAGTCGGTGGGACGCGGCGGCGCCGCGCTCGCGGCGCTCGCCGACGGAGACGACCGCTTCGACTGGGCCCGCGTGCCGCCGTTCCCGCGCGCCCGGAGCTCGCGGCGATGACGCGACTCTTTCTCGTCACGGATGCCGCCGAAATCGCGCGGCGCCGGCGGCAGGCGCCGGCCGGCCGCATCGTCGAGGCGTGGCCCGACATCGACGGGCGCGGAGAGTGGTGGGTGGGCGAGGAGTCGAAGGCCCTGCTCGACGCGGCCGGCGGCGCGCTGCCTGCCCGGATCACTGCGGACGGAACGCGCGTCCCCATCTACTACGGCCCGCGACTGCGGGACGTGGAGTCTCTGCCAACCGAAGAGTCGCTGCGGGGCCGCATCCTGTCCGCGCACGGCATCGGCGCCGCCTGGGTCACTCTCGACGCGGCCGGCGAGCGCAACACCTACGAGCCGACCTCGCCGGCGGACCCGGTGTTCTTCCTCCGCCGGCCCGGTGGCAACAGCGCGCACGTCTGGCGGCTCTTCCGGCGCCGCGCCGAGGCGGAGACCTATATGCGCGAGTACTATGGGCGCGACGAGGAGGCGGCGGCGTGGGCGCGCGCGCTGCCGGCGGCGGACTGGGATGACTACCTCGCGCGCTATTGCGTTCGCATTTAAGAAACCGGGCCCTCCGAGCATCGCACCGGCACGCGGTCGCTTGCTGTTCCTCGCCTCCGAACGCGCCACTTTCTTGACCGGAATTTGCGATCCGCGTCGATTGCGCCGGCATGCGCAGCGTGATCGGCGCGGAAGGCACGACGCATAACCTCGTGAATTAGGGAACTTCCCGGCGAAAAATCCCCTTGACAGCCCCCGGGCCGCTCACTAGGGTATGCCAACCCGGCGGAGGGATCGCAAATGCGTACGGCCTCTGCACCGGGGGGGTAGAGGATCAGGGGAGCGGTGCCCCACACGCCGCAGGTGAGCCTGGGGAGGGTGACTTCCGTCCTGGGTGCGGCAGGAGGTTCGCAATGCCCGCTAAGCTCTTTGTCGGCAATCTCTCCTTCCAGGCGACCGAAGAGGACCTGCGCGAGCTCTTCCAGCAAGCGGGCGTCGTCGAGTCGGTCCGCATCGTCACCGATCAGTTCACCGGCCGGCCCCGGGGCTTCGGCTTCGTGGAGATGGCCAGCAAGGAAGAGTCGTCCAAGGCCATAGAGATGCTGAACGGACGCCTCTTCCGGGACCGCAACCTGGTGGTGGACGAGGCACGCCCTCAACCCCAGCGGGGGGCGGGTGGCCCGCGACCCGACCGCGGCCCGCGCCCCGGCGGGGGCCCGGGCGGTGGCGGCGGCTGGCGCCGCTAGGCCGGTCTCGGTAAGCCCCCACGAGCCCCGGGGTCGACGGCCCCGGGGTTTTTTCAACCGGGTGTATACTCAACACATGGAGAGGCGTCGAGCGGCCGCGCGCACCATCCCCGGCGTTCCCGCGCCCGGCTTCAGGCGGCGCATCGGCGATGTCGTGGACGCCCGGCGCGAGGCGACGTTCCAGGAGCTTCGGAGCGCCGAGCTCATCAACCGTCTGAAGCCCGGACCCGGCGGCGGCGGCATGCCGTTCGGCTGGACGGTGAATCCCTACCGTGGCTGCGAGGTGGGCTGCGTCTACTGCTACGCGCGGCCGACGCACGAGTATCTGGGCCACGCGGATCCACAGGAGTTTCAGTCGCGGATCTACGTCAAGCGCGCCGATCCCGCTCGGCTCCACGAAGCGCTCAAGAAGGCCCGCGACAGCGGCGAGGAGATCGCCATCGGCACCGCCACCGATCCGTATCAGCCGGCGGACGGGCGCTTCCGCGTCATGCGAGACGTGCTGCGGGCAGCCGCCCGGGTGCGCGGGCTGCGGCTGGGCATCACGACCAAGACTGCCTCGATCGTTCGCGACCTCGAGCTCCTCAAGGAGATCGCGGCCACGTCATCCCTCATGGTCAACATCTCCCTCATCAGCCTCGACGCCGATCTGCTCCGTCTGCTCGAGCCCCGGGCGCCGCGGCCGGATCTCCGGCTTGGGGCCATGCGCGCCCTGGCGGTCGCGGGCATCCCGGTGCGGCTCTTCGTCATGCCGATACTGCCGGGCATCACCGACGGCGAGCCGGGGCTGCGCGAGCTCCTCATCGCGGCCCGCGCCGCGGGCGCGCGGGAAGCGGTCTGGAACGTGCTCTTCCTGCGGGGCAGCTTCCGCGACTTCTTCCTCGACTTCGTGCGCCGCGAGCTGCCCTGGCTCAGCGGGCGTTACGAGGCGCTCTACGCGGCAGGGACGCGCGCCGAGGCCGAGTACCGGCGGCAGATCGAGGCGCGGATGGAGCGGCTGGCGGAGGAGACCGGGCTCGGCGGGCTCACCCGCGACGACCGGATTCGCCGCGAGGCCCTGCCCGCGCCGGCCCGGCAGCTCGAGCTGGTCTGGTAGTGCCTTGTCAGGGCACGCCGACTCAGACGCCGAGGTCGAGCGTCAGCTGCACTGGCGCCGGCGGCGGCTCCTCCTCCGGCACGACCTCCACCAGGCCATCCCGCTCCACGAAGGGGAGGAACTTCTCGGCGAGCTCGCGCAGCTTGGCCACGTAGTACGCGGTGTTCTCGTCCGGCGCGCCGGCGTCCCACGCCGCCGCCAGCTTCGCCGCCTCGTTGACCATCACCTGGGCGTCGTCACCGGTAACGTAGTAGGAGACCTGGTCGCCCGCCTGATACGGCCGCTCCGCGCGAAGAGCCAGCTCGTACGCCGCGCCGGCGTTGCGCAGACCCGAGGCCACCTTGTCACGATAGGCGCCGGGCGACTCCTGCAAGGTCTCCGTCTTCATGAAGAGCCGCACGGGCACGCGCCGTGCGGCGAAGTCCGCCTCCCAGCGACGCAGGAGAGCGGGGATCTCGTCGCGCCGCCCGGTGAGGAGCAGGCGGAACATCTCCTGCATCCAGCGGCGCAGGTAGAGCTCGATCCCCCGGGAGCGCAGGCCCGAGCCCTTCACGAGCAGCTTGCCCCCGGGATCGAGGAGCACGTAGTTCTTCATCTTGTAGCTGAACATGGCCGGATACCGGCCGCCCAGCTCGAGCTGCAGGCCCTCGGGGAAGGTCTCGCCGAGGCGGGCGAGCAGCTCCTCCTCCCTCTCCGGCGCCGTGTACTCCTCGGGAGGGACGAAATAGATGCCGTCGGTGTCCACCTCGATCACGGTGGCGCCCAGCTCGCCCAGCCGCTCCACGAGTCCGGTGACGAGGCGCCGGCCCTCGGACGTGATGCGATTGGCCGCCTCGAAGTCGTTCCAGCGGCCGAAGCCCGTGCCCAGATAGCCGTAGAACGAGTTGATGAGGATCTTGAAGGTCTGCTGGAGCGCGCCCAGCAGCCGCCGGTCGGCCTCGAGGGGCGCCTCGCGAGCCATGCGCTTGGCAGTGACGCGGAACTCGCGCAGGTCCCGCAGCATCTCGCCGAAGATACCGGCGGTGTCCGCCGCGGGCAGGATGCCTTGCGACAGCATGAGCGACGGGTAGAGCGACGTCACGTCCACGTGGAGGACGTTCCGCGCCACTCCCTGCTGATAGACGGCGGTGAAGCCGCCCGCGACCGAGCGGCCCGCGCTCGCGCGAGGCACGGCGCGGCCCCGGTGGAGATACTCGCGCAGCAGGAGCGCGTCGATCTTGGTGGCGTTGCCCCGCAGCACCACCGACTCGTAGTCGAAGGGCAGGGCCTGCGCCTGCACGAAGTACGGCGGCGACAGGATGGCGGACACGGCGAGCGTCTCCAGGACGTCGTCGCGCGCGTAGGCCATCAGGCGGGCCGGATCTTCCCGGAAGACGCGGGGAATCTCCTCGGGAGCCAGATAGGTCCGCTCGGGGGCGGCCACGCCGAAGTGCCGTGCCACGTCCTTGAGCCCGTAGGCGTCGAGATCGCGCGCCGACACGTCGTAGAGCTGGGCGAGCATCCACGTGTCCACGATGTGGCGGCCGGGGAGGCCGTAGCGCCGGTAGGAAATGGTGCGTTCGGCGACCTGCATCCGGGCGGGGTAGCCCCGCAGGAGCGCGCCGCCGCGTCCCCAGGCGAGCGGCACACGATGGCGGCGGGCCCGCGCCTCGAGGTATTCGACGTCGAAGCGAAAGATGTTGTGGCCCTCGATCACGTCGGGGTCGCGCTCGGCGATGAGCCGGCCGCACGCGCGGAGCAGCTCCGCCTCGTCCATCTCGGCGCCGGACAGCACCGTGCTCCAGCCCGAGGAATCCGCGAGCGCGATGGCGATGATCCGGTCCCCGTCGCGGGCGGCATTGGGAAATTCGAACCCCGGCGTGGTCAGGACCTCGATGTCCAGAGCGAGGCGCCGGAGGTCGCCGAGGGTCATGCCCCGGAAGGACGTGCGCCCGGTCCGCAGAAGGTACTGATGGACGGGGTCGGAGAAGAAGAGATACGGCCCCTGCGGGTCCCCCGCCGACCGCCCGGATCTCTCCCGGCAATGCTCGCGCGCCTCCACGGCGACGCTCCACGCGGGGAAGCAGGCGAGCCAGCGATACGCGCCCTCGCCCTCCAGCGCGATCACCTCGCGCGCTCCGGGGAAGCCGTCGAGGAGATCGGCCTCGGCGAGCAGCATGAACGGCCGGAACGGCGTCTCCTCCGTCACCGTGGCGCCGTCGCGCCGCGCGTGGACACGCACCCGGTCCTCTCCCGGCACGAACGCGAGCAACCCGGGGGCGTCGTCGCGACCGAAGAGGAGGGGGTTCCCGTAGAAGGGCAGGGGGATCGCGCTCAATTGAGCCGACTCAGCTGGCTCTGCAGGCGCGTCAGCTCACGGCGCGCCAGCTCGTACCGGGGCTCGATGGTGACGGCCTGGCGCAGCTCGGCGATGGCCTCGCGCACCCGGTTCTGCTTCACGTAGACGCGGGCGAGATTGAAGTAGGGAAACTGACGCGGCTCGTAGCGGGGCGCGGTCTTCGCCCGCTCCAGCCAGGGTGCGGCCTCGTCGTGCCGCCCCAGCTCGATGAGGTAGGCGCCGATATCGTTGTAGGGGTTCCCAAATGCAGGGTCCAGGGCGATGGCGAGCTTGCACTGGGCGATGGCCTCCTCGTGGCGTCCCTGGAAGGACATCGTCCAGCCGAGAAAGGTGTACGCCTCCGCGGTCGGATGCGCGGCGATGGAGCGCCGGTAGCCGGCGATGGCCTCGTCCAGGCGTCCGGCCATCTGGTGCTCGTAGGCGCGCCGGAACTCGTCCTGGGCCTCGTCGAGCCGCGCGGGGTCGTCCATGCCGGGCGTGGCTCAGCCGCCTCCCTCGATCGCCTTTCGGTACGTGGCCAGATCGACCAGGCCCGTCAACCGGGCGCCGCCCTCCACGATGATGGTGGGAATCGCGCGCACGCGGTCTCGAACGACGGCGCCTTCGTAGTCCGCGAGGACGGGAGCGCGGCCCTTGCCGGCCTCGAAGTCGGCGAGGAACCGCGTCATGTCCGCGCCGGACTCGCGCACCTCGGGCAGGAGCTCCTCGGGCTTGGCGATGTTCACGCTGCGGGTGAAGAACGCCTCGTAGAGCCGGAGGTGCAGGCGCTCGAAGGGCTCGGACCCCTGCAGCGCCACGCACTTCGCCGCCTCGAGCGCGGGCAGCGACCAGCTGGGATAGTCATCTCGCGGATAGGGCGTGAATTGGATGCCGTCGGGCTCCGCCATGGCGTTGCAGCGCCTCCAGCCTTCCTCCCGGTAGGTGCCCTTGAAGCGCGCGTTCGGATCGGGCTCGGGCCGGAGCGGAAAGGCCTTCCATTCGATCACGAGATCGTCGCCCATCTCGTCCTGGAGCCGCCGGAGGCGAACCGCCGCCGGATAGCACCAGGGTCAGAGATAGTCGCCGTACTCGACGATGCGCACCGCGCTCATGAGGGGCGTCCTCCTACGGCGATTCTACCCCGGCGAGCAGTCGCGCGTCGCCAAGGCCTATCGGCTCGAGAACTCCGCGATGGACCGTCGGACGAATGCGCGACCGGTGTGGTATCTACCTTGTCGCGCGGCGAACCGTCGTGGCCCAGCCCGCGCCCTCGCCAGTAGGCCGCTCGGGCGCTGCGATGGTACGCCGAAGGTCTCATTGTGCGGACGGCTTCGCGGTACGAGAAACTGTCAAGGAGTCCCTACACCCATAGTGAGGAGACGGACATGCCTCGACCAGACAGGGAGGTAACCGGGAGAGTGGCGGGCGCCGGCTGGATTCGCTATGCTGGCGCGGCCATGACAACCCGCGTACTCGTCGTCGCCTTCATCGCCCTCCTCACCGCCGCGTGCGCGGGGCCGACGCGCGTGACCTATCAGAACGCGACGCCCGCCAAGCCCGAGACGATCAGCGCCACCGTCACGCGTCCTTCCGGCTCCGGACCTTTCCCCGCGGTGGTGATCATGCATGGGTGCGGGGGGCTTTCGCCCCAGCTGGAGCGCTGGTCACGATGGTTCGCGGACCACGGCTACGTGGGAATGGTGGTCGACAGCTTCGGCCCCCGGAAGGTGAAAGGCGACTGCGCGCCGGAGTCCCCCGACGACATTCCGGTCACCGCGCGCCTGGACGACGCGCTCGGGGCGCTCCGGTGGCTGCAGGCGCAACCCGACGTGCGCAAGGACCGTATCGGCGCCATCGGCTTCTCCCAGGGCGGCGTGTACGCGATGTCGGTCGTCAACGGCCCGAGCCTCCAGCGCGCGGCCGCGCGCGGCGTGAAGGTCGAGCCGGGGTTCGCCGCCGGCGTGGGCGTGTATCCGGGGGGCTGCAAGTCACTCATCCCGCAGCTCGCGGTGAAGCCGCTCCTCGTCCTCATCGGCGGCGCCGACGACTGGACCCCGCCCTCGTTCTGCCAGCAGATGGTGGAGTCCATGAAGTCGCGCGGGGCGGACGCCACCATCGTCGTGTATCCCGGCGCCTACCACTACTTCGACGTCGAGGAGCAAAAGCGGGAGTATCTGGACTACGTGGGCAACGACACGAAGCCGGGCGGGCGCGGCGCCACCGTTTCCTATCAGCAGGAAGCCGCCACCGACGCCTTCCGGCAGGTGGAGCGCTTCTTCGGGCAGCACCTCAAGCGGTAGCGCGATTGCGCGGGCGCTCCCGCCTGTGTTAGCGTGAGCGCCCGCAGCAGGTCGCGGGCATGACTCAACACGCCGGCAAACAGGAAATGCGCGAGCGCGTGTGGCGCGCCATGGAGATACACGGCGCCGCGCGCTTTCCCGGCGCCAAGGGCCGCATCCCCAATTTCGCGGGGGCCGAGCGCGCCGCCCTGCAGCTCCAGTCGCTGCCGGAGTGGAAGCGCGCGCGCGTGGTGAAGATCAATCCCGACGCCCCGCAGCTCCCGGTGCGGCGCCTGGCCCTCCGTGAGGGCAAGCTCGTGTACGTGGCGGTGCCGCGGCTCCGCTCCGAGGCGCCATTCCTCGAGCTCGATCCGGCGCGCCTGGGCGCGCGGGGCCCCAAGGCCGCCACCATCAAGGGCGCCGCGGTGCACGGGCGCCCGGTGGGGCTGGACGACATGCGGGCGATCGACCTCGTGGTGTGCGGCTCGGTGGTCGTGAACGGGCGCGGCGGCCGGCTGGGCAAGGGGGGCGGCTACTCGGACATCGAGTACGGGCTCCTGCGGGCTCACGGCCTCATCACCGAGCGCACCACCATGGTGACGACGGTCCATCCGCTCCAGATCGTGCCGCACCAGCTCCCGCGGCTCCCCCACGACATCACGCTGGACTGGATCGTGACGCCCGAAGGGCTCCTGCGCTGCGTGCGGGGACTCCCGCGGCCCCGCGGCATCTACTGGGACTATCTCGACGACGACGCCATCGCGGCGATTCCGGTGCTGGACGAGCTCAAGCGGGCGCGCGAGGCGCGCTGAGGAGACGGGCATGGATCTCGGACTCAAGGGCAAGGTGGCGTTCGTGGCGGCCGCGAGCAAGGGCATGGGCCGGGCGTGCGCGATGGGGCTGGGCGCGGAAGGCGCGCGCGTGGCCATGTGCGCCCGGGGCGAGGCTGCCCTCAAGGAGGCCGCCGCCGAGGTGGAGCGGAAGACCGGCGCCGAGGTACTGGCGATCCCCGCGGACCTGTCGAAGGCCGAAGACTGCGCCCGCGCGGTGGCCCGCACGCGGGAGGCCTGGGGCGGGGTGGACGTGCTCGTCGCCAACGTGGGCGGACCGCCGCCCGGGCCCTTCGAGACGATGACCGACGCGCAATGGATGCAGGCCTTCGAGCAGGTGCATCTCTCCACGGTGCGCCTCATCCGCGACGTGCTGCCCGGGATGAAGGCCAAGCGCTGGGGACGCATCCTCGCCATCCAGTCGACGTCGGTGAAGCAGCCGGTGGACGGGCTCGTGCTCTCCAACGGGATCCGGCCGGGCGTGGCCGGGCTCTTCAAGACGCTCGCCGTGGACCTCGCGAAGGACGGCATCACCGTGAATCTCGTCCTGCCGGGTCGCATCCAGACCGACCGCTTCGTCAACCACCAGAAAGAGCGGGCGGAAGCCTCGGGTCGCACCCTCGACGAGCAGATCGCCCTGTCGGCCACCGACATCCCGATGGGGCGCGTGGGCACGCCGGAGGAGTTCGCCGCCATGGTGGTGTTCCTGGCCTCGGCGCGCGCCTCGTACATCACGGGCTCGACAGTGCAGGTGGACGGGGGCCTCGTCCGGGCCAACGTCTAGCCGGTCGCCGCGGCGGAGCCCAGCTCGAGGGCGATGCGCGCGTGATCGTCGCGTTCTGGGACGCGCTGAAGGGCTTCCGGCACGACAACGGCCTCTTCCTCGCCGCCGGCGTGTCCTTCTACTTCCTCGTCTGCCTGGTGCCCATGCTGTTCCTCTTCGTGTCGGTCATGGGCTACATCCTCACCAGCGAGGCCGCGACCAGCGCGGTGCTGAGCCAGCTCTCGCAGATCGTCCCGGTCTACAAGAAGGAGCTGGCGGACACGCTCACGGGCCTCATCGCCACCCGGAAGACCTCCGGGGTGATCGGGACGGTCATCCTCCTCTTCTTCTCCACCCAGCTCTTCGCCTGTCTGCGCATGGTGATGAACGTGATCTTCGAGGAGCGGCGCGGGCGCGGCATCTTCCGCGGGATGCTGTACGACGTGTTCATGCTGGTGGTCATCGGCATCCTGTTCCTGGGCAGCATGGTGGTGACCGACCTCTTCTTCTGGCTGCGCACGCTCGTCCTCACCCCCGCCCACGTGCCCCGGCTGTGGGTCCGATACGCGACGGTGGGCTTGGCCCTGGGGTTCAACACCCTCCTCTTCTTCGTGGTCTACCGCTATTTCCCCACGCGGCGCGTGCAGCTCGGCGCGGCGATGGCGGGCGCCGTCCTCGCGAGCCTCCTGTGGGAGCTCGCCAAGCAGCTCTTTCGCTGGTACATCGTCTCCATCGGGGTCTACGACCAGATCTACGGCACGCTGGGTTTTCTCGTGGGCCTCACGATGTTCGTCTACTACTCGGGCATCGTGATGGTGCTGGGCGCGGAATACACCGCCGCCGTGGAGGCGCGCTGGCGGAAGGGCCACACCTTCTGACTTGTGGTAGCGTATGGCGGCCATGGCCGGACCTGCCGCCGTGCTCCCTCTCGAAGGCGTGCGCGTCCTTGAGCTCGCGCACCTGATCGCCGGGCCTCTCTGTGGCATGTATCTCGGGGACATGGGCGCGGATGTCGTGAAGGTGGAATCCCGCGACGCCCCCGACGCCGGGCGGCACATCTATCGGCTCTATCGGGGAGGGGAAGGTATCCTTCACCTCACCGTGAATCGCAACAAGCGCGGGCTCTGCGTGGACCTCCGCTCGGAGGCCGGCCGCGCTCTCTTCCACCGGCTCGCCGCCCGCGCCGACGTGGTCATCGAGGCGTTCCGCGGCGGGGTGGCGGAGCGCCTGGGCATCGACGCCGCGACGCTCTCCGCTGTCAATCCCCGCCTCATCTACTGCTCCATCTCCGCCTTCGGGCCGCGAGGCCCCTGGCGCGAGAAGCCGGGGCTCGACGCGCTCGCCCAGGCCCTGGGCGGCTTCATGGCCATCACCGGGGAGCGCGAGGGTGGACCGGTGCTGGGCGGCGCGCCGGTCGCGGACACCATCGGCGCACTCCTCGCCACGCAGGGCATTCTCACCGCGCTGATCGCGCGCGATCGCACCGGCCGGGGTCAGCGCGTGGACGCTTCGCTGCTGGACGGGATGCTGCTCGCCCACGCCGCCCGGCTGACCGTGTTCCACGAGACGGGAACCTCGCCGGGGCGCTGGGGCAGCGGCCATCCCGAGATCGTGCCCTATCGAGCCTATCGGGCGGCCGACAGCTGGGTGTTCGTGGCGGTGTGGGTGGATCGCCTGTGGCGGCCCTTCTGCGAGGCCATCGGCCGCGCCGAGCTGGCCGACGATCCCCGCTTCGCCGCGCGCGCCGATCGCCTGGCCAATCGCGGCGGGCTCGACGCCATCCTCGAAAAGGTCTTCGCCACCCGCCCCGGCCGCGAGTGGATCGAGATCCTCGAGCGCGCCGACGTCCTCTGCGCTCCCGTGAACGACTACGGCGACCTCGCGGCCCACCCCCAGGTGCAGGCCACGGGCATGCTGGTCGAGCAGGACCACCCGCGCGCCGGCCGCTTCACCACCATCGCCACTCCCGTGAAGCTCTCCGACACGCCGGGGCGCATCCGCGCCGGCGCCCCCGCGCTGGGCGAGCACACCCGGGAAATCCTCGCCGAGGCGGGGCTGGACCGCCAGGAGATCGACGCGCTGGCCACGGCCGGCGTGATCTGAGACCAAAGGAGACGGAGCCATGATGCTCACGGACAAGGTGGCGGTGGTGACGGGCGCGGCGCGGGGCATCGGCCGTGAGATCGCCCTCCTCCTGGCGCGCCACGGCGCGGCGGTGGTGGTGAACGATCTCGGCGGCGGCGCCGACGGATCGGGGGGCGCCTCCGGGCCCGCCGACGAGGTAGTCAGCGAGATCAAGAATCTCGGGGGGCGTGCCACCGCCTCCTACGACTCCGTGGCGACCATGGACGGCGGCAAGCGCATCGTGCAGGCCGCCCTCGACAATTTCGGGACCATCGACATCGTGGTCAACAACGCCGGCATCCTCCGCGACCGGATGATCTTCAACATGACGGAGGAGGAGTGGGACGGCGTGATCGATACGCATCTCAAAGGCTGCTTCGCGGTGACCCGCGCCGCCGTGCCCCACATGCGCGAGAAGAAGTGGGGGCGCGTCATCAACATGACGTCCACCTCGGGGCTAGTGGGGAACATCGGCCAGGCCAACTACGCCGCCGCCAAGCTCGGCATCGTGGGCTTCACCAAGGTGGTGGCGCTGGACATGGCGCGCTACAACGTCACCGCGAACTGCATCTCACCCTTCGCGTGGACGCGCATGATCGGCACCATTCCCACCGAGACCGAGGCGCAGAAGGCGCGGGTGGAGAAGATCAAGAAGATGGGGCCGGAGCACATCGCCCCCGTCGCGGTGTTCCTCGCCTCCGAGGCGGCCAAGGAGGTGTCCGGCCAGGTCATCGGGGTCCGCGGCAAGGAGATCATGATCTTTGGCCACATGCGGCCGACCATGCGAGTGCACAACGACCTCGGCTGGACGCCGGAGCGGCTCGCCGAGATGTTCCCCGGCACCCTGCGCCATCACCTGGCGCCGCTCGACACCTCGGGGCAGTACTTCAACTACGACCCGCTGGTCTGAGCGCGGCCGCGCCCTCGGGGCGCTTTCCATCAGGCGAGGCGGCGATCGAGCCAGCCGCGGCCGAGCAGCAGCACGGCGGCCGCGGCCAGGCTCGTGAGGGCGCCCGCCCACTCGGCCACGCCCGGCCGGTGATGGAGCGTGACCTCCACGCCGCGGGCGCCGGGGACCTCGACCTCGAGCAGCCCCAGGTCTCCCTGGCGAGTGGCCAGCGGCCCCGCGGGGCTCCGCGCGCGCCAGAGTGGTGACCACGCCACGCCGGTGGAAGCCCAGCCGGCCTCGGGCTGAGCGAGGAACGTGAAGTACCGATCGGGTCCCAGGCGCTGCGGCAGCGGCCGCGGCGTGGCCGTGGTGAAGACGAGAAAGGGCCCCACGCGGGTGGGGAAGCCCCATTCCGGATCGGTGATGAGAAAGGTCAGGCCCGGCGCGTCCTCCTCGAGGGCCACCACCGCCGACACCCGCAGGCGAATGGCGAGCCGCGTGAACTCGCCCGGCCGCTGGCGGCCCAGGGCGCGCCCGAACACCGACACGCCGTCGTACTGCTCGGCAAGCTGGCGAATGGGCGTCCGGCGCGCATCGCGATCGGCGAGAAGGCCGGCGTAGTAGTAGCCGGCCACCGGCGAGGGATGCGTGAAGGTGCCCCCGATGATGTCCCGGTCGCTCACCACCGGCGTGAGCCCGGTCACGTGGGAATGGGCCCGCCACCAGTCGCGGCCGAACTCGAGCGGCACGCCCGAGCGAAGGAAGAGGACGCGCCCGCTCGGCGCTCGGCGCAGCACATCCCACAGGAGATTGAGGCGGTTGCCGCGAATGATCTCATCGGCCGTGGGCCAGCCCCCCGGCCGAGGCCAGAGGGAGACCGTCGGCTCCTGGGAGCCCACCGGCGCGCCCGAGAGGAACATGCCGGCGGCGATGCCGAGCGTGATCGCGATCCCCGCCGCCGCCCAGGGCGGATCCCAGCGATAGCGCGCGATCCCCGCGCGCACCAATGCCGCGGTGGCCGCGGTGACGCCGAGGATGAGGGCGAGGATGGCCCCGTCGATGACGCGGTCGGCGGGAAGCCAGAGGAGTCCGGTCCGCTCGGCCAGGAGCGCGTCCGCGACGGTGAGTCCCAGCGCGCTCAGCGCGACCACCTGGAGCCAGGTGAGGGTGCGCGGCGGACGCAGCCCGGCGACGAGCGCGACCCAGCCGGCGACGCTCACGGCCAGCAGCAACAGCAGCAGGGGACGGCTGGCAACGGCCGCGGCCAGGCCGGGCAGCGACGAGTCGCCCCAGGTCAGCGCGAGCGCCATGGGCGGTGCAATCACCAGATGCGCGACGAGCGGGATCAGCCAGAGCGCGGCGACGCCCAGGCCGACGGCGAGCACCACCAGCGCGGTGGCGAGCCGGCGCACGCGCGGTCCCTCCGCGACCAGAGCCGCCACCACGATGAAGGCCATGGCCGTCGACGCATGCGCGGGATGCGCGAGCACCACCGCCGCGAGAAGCAGGGCGGGCGCCGCGCGCGGGCGGCGCGGGCCCTCGAGCCACGGCAGCAAGCTCAGCGCGAGCAGCGGCAAGAGGCCCCAGCCCAGGCGCGCGGCGACCAGCCCCCAGCGCACGCCCTCCTCCATGCCGCTCCGTGTGCCCGCCGAGATCGCGAAGGCGAGGAAGGCGCCCGGCAGCGCGGGCCAGCCCGAGCCGAGCACCCGCGCGAGCAAGGCGTAAGTCGTGGCGGCGGGCAGCAGGAGCACGAGCCACACGAGCAGCAGATAGACGAAGCCCGGGCTCGCCAGTCCCAGCAGCAGCCAGTGGACGAGATATCCCAGATAGAAAAAGCCGGGCGGGTAGTACTGCATCTCCGGATAGCCCGCCCACCATCCCGGATTCCAGTGCCAGGGCGCGGGGCCGAGCGAGATGATGTGGATGAGCCGATAGACCTGCCCCGGATGATCGTCGCCGCCTGGGACACCGCGGCCCACCGCCGCCCAGGCCCACGCGACGGCGTATGCGGCGAGCAGCGCGGCCGGCACGACCGTTCGGACGAACACTCCGACGCGATTATACCGGGCCTTCCCTCATTGACATTTGTTTGTTCCGAGTGTTAAGTAATCGAAATCGTGTCGCTGGGATCGGTGATCGCGGCCGCGGCCATGTCGCGATCGTGTGGCTCATGCGGGGCTCAAATCCCCTACCGATGGAGAGGCCATTGTCGCAGTCGCAGGAGCTCACGTGCCGGGAGTGCGGGCGCTCGTATCCCTCCTCGCCCGTCCACGTCTGCGAATTCTGCTTCGGCCCGCTCGAGGTCGATTACGACTACGTGGCCATTCGGGGCCGGGTGAGCCGCGCGCGCATCGAGGCGGGGCCCCGCAGCATCTGGCGCTACGCCGATCTCCTCCCGGTGAAGCTCGGCCCCGATGGAGTGCCGCCCGTGGGCGCCGCGGTGGGGCTGACCCCCTTGGTGCGGGCCCGCAATCTCGGCGAGGAGCTCGGCGTCGCCGAGCTCTACATCAAGAACGACGCGGTCTGCCATCCCACCTGGTCGTTCAAGGACCGGGTGGTGTCGGTCGCCATCGCGAAGGCACAGGAGTTCGGCTTCGACACGGTGGCATGCGCCTCCACCGGCAACCTCGCCAACTCCGTGTCCGCGCACGCTGCGGAAGCGCGCCTCAAGGCCTATGTCTTCACGCCGGTGGACCTCGAGTCGGGGAAGGTCACGGGGACCCTCGTCTACGAGCCGACCCTGGTCGCCGTCGAGGGCAACTACGACGAGGTGAACCGGCTCTGCTCGGAGATCGCCGACAAGTACCGCTGGGCATTTGTGAACATCAACCTCCGGCCATACTACGGCGAGGGCTCCAAGACCGTCGGCTACGAGATCGCCGAGCAGCTCGGCTGGCGCGCCCCCGCCCACGTGGTGGTGCCGTGCGCGGGCGGCGCGCTGCTCACCAAGATCGCCAAGGCCCTGCACGAGCTGCAGGATCTCGAGCTGATCCCGCGGGCCCCCACCCGCATGTACGCGGCCCAGGCCGCCGGCTGCGGGCCCATCGTGACCATGATCAAGAACGACACCGACGTGCTGGTGCCGGTGCGGCCGAAGACCATCGCCAAGTCGCTGGCCATCGGCAACCCCGCCGACGGCTACTACGCCTATCGCGCCGTCAAGGACTCCGGAGGCTACGGGGAGCATGCCACCGACGCCGAGATCGTCGAGGGCATGCGGCTCCTCGCCCGTGCCGAAGGCATCTTCGCGGAGACCGCGGGCGGCGTCACCGTGGCGGCGGCGCAGAAGCTCATCCAGCAGGGGCGCATCCCCCGCGGCGAGCCCATCGTCCTCTGCATCACCGGCACTGGCCTCAAGACCCCGGATGTGCTACACGATCGCCTGGCGGCGGGCGTGACGATCCGGCCGTCGCTCTCGGTGTTCGATCAGGCGCTGGCCGACCTCAAGTCGAAGGGAGACACTGCATGAGCGTGCTCGTCCGCATCCCGACCCCACTTCGCACCCTCACCAGGGGCGCCGCCGAGGTCCAAGGGGCCGGAGACACCGTGTCCGACATCATCCAGGACCTCGAGCGCCAGTTCCCCGGGCTGCGCGAGCGCCTCGTGGACGAGGGGGGCGAGCTCCGGCGCTTCATCAACATCTACGTCAACGAGGAAGACATCCGCTTCCTCGAGGGCGCCAAGACCTCGCTCAAGGCGGGCGACTCCGTGTCCATCGTGCCCGCCATCGCCGGCGGCCGATAGCGGCGCGCCGCCGCGGCCATGTGGACCCGCGCCCGCCTCAGGCTCCGTCTCACCATTCCGGCCGCCCTCGTGCAGCAGCCCCTGGTCTATCACCTCGTGAAGGACTTCGATCTCGTGACCAACATTCGTCGCGCGGACGTGCGGGCCGACCACGGCTGGCTGATGCTCGA
Organism: Candidatus Methylomirabilota bacterium; assembly: GCA_035281625.1. Taxonomy (GTDB): domain Bacteria; phylum Methylomirabilota; class Methylomirabilia; order Rokubacteriales; family CSP1-6; genus DASRWT01. The sequence goes on along the minus strand of DATEDO010000065.1, from coordinate 10,916 downwards.
GCTGGAGGGCGCCGAGGATCGCCTGCAGCAGGGGGTGGCCTGGCTGGAGCGGCAGGGCGTGAGCGTCGATCCGATCGAGCGGGACGTGGTGCTGCCGTGACGGGCGTGCGCGAGAGGGGGGAGGGGCACCGGTGATCGGCATCTCCCGGCGGGTTCAGGGCTTCACCGAGTCCGTCATCCGCGAGATGACGCGGGTGAACAACGAGCACAAGGGCATCAACCTCGCACAGGGCATGCCCAACTTCCCGCCGCCCCGCGAGCTGGTGGAGGCGGCGCACCGGGCGCTCGACGGCGACTTCCACCAGTACGCGATCACCTGGGGCACCCCGCGCCTGCGCCGCGCGATCGCCGACAAGTACCGACGCTTCTACGGGATGGAGATCGAGCCGGACCGGCATGTGACGGTCTGCTGCGGCTCCACCGAGACCATGCTGGCCACCCTCCTCGCCGTGCTGAACCCGGGCGACGAGGTGATCATCTTCGAGCCCTTCTACGAGAACTACGGCCCCGGCTGCATCATCGCCGGTGCTCAGCCCATCTGGGTACCGCTGGAGCCGCCGGATTTCGGCTTCGATCCCGACCGCCTCGCCCGCGCGGTGACCCCCCGGACCCGGGCCATCGTGTTCAACAGCCCCAACAATCCCTCCGGCAAGGTGTTCTCGCGAGCCGAGCTCCAGCAGATCGCCGACGTGTGCCTGAAGCACGATCTCCTCGCCATCACCGACGAGATCTACGAGCACATCGTCTACGACGGGGCCGGACACACGCCGATCGCCACGCTTCCGGGCATGGCGGACCGGACCATCACCATCTCCGGCATCTCGAAGTCCTACTCCGTCACGGGCTGGCGCATCGGCTACGCCATCGCCAGCCCGGAGCTCTCGATCGGCATCCGCCGGGCCCACGACTTCATCACGGTGGGCGCCCCGCACCCCCTGCAGGAGGCGGCGGTCACCGCGCTGGAGTTCCCCGACCCCTACTACACGTACCTCCGCGAGTCCTATCAGGCGCGAAGGGATCTCCTGTTCTCCCAGGTCGAGGCGGCGGGCTTCGTGGCCTGGAAGCCCCGGGGCGCCTACTACATCCTCACCGACGTGGCCCACTTCATGAAGCAGTACGACTGCGCGGACGACACCGCCTTCGCCATGTACCTCGTGAGGGAAGTCGGGGTCGCCACCGTACCCGGCTCGTCGTTCTACGCCCATGCCGAGCTCGGGCGCACGAAGATCCGCTTCTGCTTCCCGAAGACCGACGACATGCTCATCGAGGCGGGCCGCCGGCTCCAGAAGCTCGGTCGGTGACCCTCCGGGAGTCGGCTCGCGCGGTGTTCGATGCCGCGCTGAGGGCCGGTGACGTCGGTCCGCTGGTCCGCCGCGCCCTCACTGACGTCTCCCTGCCCCCGGGCGGGGTCTTGCCGCCGCCCGGCCGAGTGCTGCCACCGCCCGGCCGAGTGCTCGTGGTCGGGGCGGGGAAGGCCTCCGGCGCCATGGCGGCCGCCGCCGAGGAGGCGCTCGGCGAGCGCATCGTGGACGGTGTGGTGGCGGTGAAGGATGGCCATCTGGTTCCCACGCGCCGGGTCCGGCTGCTGGAAGCCGGCCACCCGGTTCCGGACGCCCGCGGCGCCGCCGCCGCCCGCGCCATCCACGACCTCGCGCGCACCGCTACCGCCGACGACCTCCTCCTGGTCCTCCTCTCCGGCGGCGCCTCCGCGCTCACCCCCGCGCCGGCGCCTCCGATCACGCTCGAGGAGAAGCAGGCGCTCACGCGCCTGCTTCTCCGTGCCGGCGCGACCATCAATCAGCTCAACACGGTGCGAAAGCACTGCTCGATCCTGAAGGGGGGCCAGCTGGCGCGGGCAGCCGGGCGGGCACGGGTGCACGCACTTGTCCTCTCGGACGTGATCGGTGATCCCCTGGACGTGATCGCATCCGGCCCCACGGCGCCGGATGCGTCGACCTTCACCGAGGCCCTGGGCATCCTCGACCGCTTCGGCATCGCGGGGCAGGTGGCGCCCAGCATCCGCCACCGGCTGGCGGACGGCCAGGCAGGGCTCGTCCCCGAGACGCCCAAGCCCGGCGATGCCCTGTTCGAGCGGGTGACCAATGTGGTGATCGGAAACAACACCCTGGTGGTCGAGGCCGCGATGGAGCGCGCACGGGGGCTGGGGTTCACGCCGCATCTGCTCAGCCGGACGCTGGAGGGCGAGGCGCGAGAGGTTGCTTCACGGCTCGCGAGAATGGCGCGCGAGATCCGAGCGGGCGGGGGGCCGGCAAGACCACCCTGCTGCCTCGTCGCGGGGGGCGAGACGACCGTGACGGTGCGCGGACAGGGCACCGGAGGGCGCTGTCAGGAGATGGCGCTGGCGGCGGCCATCGAGCTGGCGGGGCTTCGCGACGTGGTGATACTCGCCGCCGGCACCGACGGCAGCGACGGCCCCACTACCGCCGCTGGCGCGCTGGTCGATGGCGACAGCGCGAGCAAGGCGCGCGCGCTCGGCGTGGATCTTGCCGCGCGACTCGCCGACAACGACGCCAACCCGGCGCTCGCCGCGCTCGGAGATCTCATCGTCACCGGGCCCCGCAACACCAATCTCCTGGATCTCTACCTCGTCCTCGTCGGGTGAGGACGAGACGGCGGGCGCCGCTGCCCGTCGCGCGAGCGAAGTGCTCTTAGTGCGCGACAATGCGCGGGTGGGGAATTTCGACCCACCGACTTATCCACGGGCGATTCACAGGATCGGTGGAAAAGTGGGCTGCCCACGGCGCCGCCGAGCGCCCCGAATCCTCTGTGCTATCCTAGCCCGCGTATGTCGCGAACAAATCTCCTCGATCTCCTTCCCGACGAGCTCGAGGCGCTGGCCGAATCGCTGGGGGCCCCCCGATACCGTGGCCGTCAGCTCGCCAGCTGGATCCACGCCAAGGGCGTGACCGACCTCGCCGCCATGTCGGATCTGCCGCGGGACTTCCGTCAGGCCCTGGCCGAGCGCGCGGAGATCGCCGTTCCCGTCCTCGAGCGGGCCACGCCGTCGCAGGACGGAAGCGAGAAGCTGGTGCTGCGCCTGGCCGACGGGGCGCGCATCCAGTCGGTGCTGATGCCGGACGAGGACCGCCTCACCCTCTGCCTTTCCATCCAGGTGGGCTGCGGCTTCGGGTGCACGTTCTGCTTCACCGGCACCATGGGGCTCGGCCGCGACCTCACCGCCGGCGAGATCGTGGGGCAGGTGGTGGCGGCGCGGACCCGCCTGGCGCCCGGCGCCCGCATCACCCACATCGTCTACATGGGAATGGGCGAGCCTCTCGCCAACTACGCGGCGACCGCGAAGTCGCTTCACCTCCTGACCGACGCCCGGGCGTTCGGCTTCTCGCCGCGGCGCATCACCGTGTCCACGGTGGGCCTCGTCGCGGGCATCGAGCGGCTCGCCCGGGACGGCTTCCGGGTGAACCTGGCCATCTCGCTTCATGCCACCACCAACGAGGTGCGCGACCGGCTCATGCCCGTCAACAAGGGCGTGAAGCTCGAGACCCTGCTCGCCGCCTGCAGGCGCTTCCCGCTGCCCACGCGTCAGCGCATGACCTTCGAGTACGTGCTGCTCGACGGAGTGAACGACTCGCCGGACGATGCCCGCCGGCTCGTGAAGCTTCTCCGCGGGATGCGCGCCAAGGTGAACCTCATCCCGTTCAACGAGTGGGAGGGGGCGGACTTCCGACGGCCGCCGCTGGCGCGCATCCTGGGCTTCCAGGCCATCGTACTGGAGCATGGCATCACCGCCACCGTCCGCTGGAGCAAGGGCGAGGACATCGGCGCGGCCTGCGGGCAGCTCAAGGAGCGTGTGAGCAGCCTGGCGGGCCGCGGGCCGCGCAACGAGCGCGTGGCGTGCTGAGTCCGCGTCCCGCCGTCGCGTTCCCCACGCTCGGCTGCCGCCTCAACCAGGTGGAGTCCCAGGAGATGACGGCGCTCATGGCGGCGCGGGGCTTCCCCGTCGCCGACGGGGCGGACGCCGGCGTCTTCGTGGTGAACACCTGCACGGTGACCGGGCGCGCTGACTTCTCCGATCGGCAGCTGATCCGGCGCATTCGCCGCGAGCATCCCCACGCGGTGCTCGTCATCACCGGCTGCTGGGCCCAGACGGACCCCGAGACGGTGGCGGCCCTCGAGGGCGTGGATCTGGTACTGGGCAATCAGGAAAAGTATCGACTCCCCGAGCTGGTGGAGGCGCTCCTCGCCCGCCGTGCGCCGGGACGCCGGCCCGCCGTCCATGTGGCGCCCATCGCGGAAGCCCGCGCGGTGCCGTTCGCCCCCTTCGCCCGCGTGACCGGCCGCTCCCGCGCCTTCGTCAAGGTCCAGGACGGCTGCCAGCACCGCTGCGCCTTCTGCATCGTGCCGGCGGCGCGGGGGGCGAGCCGCAGTCAGGACCCGAAGGTCGTGCTCGATCAGGTGAGGCTGCTCGTGGAGGCGGGGCACGGCGAGGTCACGCTCACCGGCGTGGACCTCGGGCACTACGGCTGGGACCTGGTCCCGCGGACGAGTCTCGCCGCGCTCGTCGCGCTGCTGAGCGAGGTACCCGGACTCCGCTGGCTCCGCCTGTCCTCGGTGCTGCCTGCCTACTTCACGCCGGCCCTGATCGACGTCGTCGTCTCCCTGCCGGTGGTGGCGCCGCATCTCCACATCCCCCTCCAGAGCGGCAGCGACCGCGTGCTGCGCCGCATGCGCCGGCCCTACAATGCGCGCATGTATCGCGCGCTCGTCGAGCGCCTGGCCTCGGCCATCCCCGACCTGGGACTGGGAGCCGATGTGATCGTGGGGCATCCCGGCGAGGACGAGGCGGACTTCGGGGCCACCATGGATCTGGTGCGGGCGCTGCCGTACTCGTATCTCCACGTGTTCGCCTACTCCGACCGCAAGGGCACGGAGGCGGCGCGGCTTCCGGGCCGGGTACCGGCGCGCGTCGTCCGGGAGCGGAGCGCCGCGCTGCGCCGCCTCGCCGCGGAGAAGAACCTCGCCTTCCGCCGGCGGCTGGTGGGGCGGACGCGCGAGGTGCTGGTGCTGGACGCGTCCGACCGCGCCACCGGGCTCCGCACCGGGCTCACCAGCAACTACATCGAGGTGCGCTTCCCCGGGGAAGGCCACCCGGCCCGCCGCTTCGTTCCTCTGACCATCACCGCCTGCACGGACACCGACACCCGCGGTACGCTCGAGAGGCCCACGCCATGACCCCCTCCGCCCGCGCCGCCGCCCCGGAGACGCTGACCCTCGGCGTCATCGGCGGCAGCGGCCTCTACGACATGGACGGCCTCACCGACGTGCGCTGGGTGAAGGTGCGCACGCCCTTCGGCGATCCCTCGGACGCCTACTGCGTCGGACGGCTGGGCGACCGCAAGGTGATCTTCCTGCCGCGGCACGGGCGTGGGCATCGCCTCACCCCGGCGGAGCTGAACTACCGCGCGAACATCTGGGGGCTCAAGCGACTCGGAGCCACCGCGGTGATCTCGGTGAGCGCCGTGGGCAGCATGCGCGAGGACATCCGGCCGCTGGACATCGTGATCCCCGATCAGTTCTACGATCACACGCGGCGCCGCGTCTCCACGTTCTTCGGCGACGGCTTGGTGGCCCACGTGGGCATGGCGCATCCCGTGTGCGCGGAGCTCGGCGACGTGCTCGAGACGGCCGGCCGCGAGGCCGGTGCCACCGTGCATCGGGGCGGCACCTACATCTGCATCGAGGGGCCGCAGTTCTCCACCAAGGGCGAGTCGGAGATCTACCGGCGCTGGGGCGTCGCCGTGATCGGGATGACCAACATGCCGGAGGCCAAGCTCGCCCGCGAGGCCGAGCTGTGCTATGCCACCATCGCGCTCGCCACCGACTACGACGTCTGGCATCCCGAGCACGACGCGGTGACGGTGGAGGCGGTCATCGCCAATCTCATCAAGAACGTGGCGACGGCGCGCAACGTACTGCGCCGGGCGCTGCCCCGCATCGCGCCGCGCGCGGGGTGCAAGACCGGCTGCCCCGAGGCCCTCGCGAAAGCGCTCATCACGGAGCCCGCCCGCATTCCGCCGCGGACGCGAAAGCGGCTCGACCTCCTCGTCGGCCGGCACCTGCCGCGGAGCAGGCGTCGTGGCTGAGGCGGCCGTGAAGGAGCTGGACGTGGTGGCCATCGGCAACGCGCTGGTCGACGTCCTCAGCCACGCCTCCGAGCAGTTCGTGGCCGACCAGGGCGTGCCGAAGGGCTCCATGCAGCTCGTGGACGAGACCCGGGCCCGCACGCTCTACGACGCCATGGGCCCGGCGGTGGAGATCTCGGGCGGCTCGGCGGCCAACACGGTGGTCGGCGTCGCCTCGTTCGGGGGCCGCGCGCAGTACATCGGGAAGGTGCGCGACGATCAGCTCGGCGAGGTCTTCGCGCACGACCTCCGGGCCACCGGGGTGGAGTACACCACTCCGGCGGCGCGCAGCGGCCCCGCGACCGGGCGCTGCCTCATCCTGATCACGCCCGACGCGCAGCGGACCATGCAGACCTACCTCGGGGCTTCCTCCCAGCTGGCCGCCGCCGACGTCGACGCCGACCTCGTGCGCCGCGCCAAGATCCTCTACCTCGAGGGCTATCTCTTCGATCCGCCGGCCGCCCAGGAGGCCTTCCGCGTCGCCGCGAGCATCGCCCATGCCGCCGGCCGCAAGGTGGCGCTGACGCTGTCTGATCCCTTCTGCGTGGATCGGCATCGTGACGCCTTCCTGGACCTCGTCGAGCATCACGTGGACGTGCTCTTCGCCAACGAGGCGGAGATCTGCGCGCTCTACAAGGTGAACGACTTCGACGGCGCCCTTCAGCGCGTGCGCGGCCACTGCGAAGTGGCCGCGCTCACGCGGAGCGCCCACGGATCGGTGGTGGTCGGCAACGGCGCCGTGCACGTCATCGACGCCCATCGCGTCGACGCGGTGGTGGACACGACCGGCGCCGGGGACCTCTACGCCGCCGGCTTTCTCGTGGGGCTGAGCCGCGGCCGCGATCTCGCCGCATGCGGGCGGCTCGGCTCGCTCGCCGCGGCGGAAGTCATCTCGCATGTCGGAGCCCGCCCGCAGCAGCGCCTCGCCCGGCTGGCCGGCCCGCTGGCGGGATAGCGCCGTGGACGCCGCGCTGGAGGGAAAGTATCGCCGGCTGGTGGACATCCTACGCGACATGGATCGTGTCGTCGTCGCGTTCTCCGGAGGCGTGGACTCGACCGTGCTGGGACGCGCGGCCAAGGACGCCCTCGGCGACGGCGCGCTCCTCGCCACCGCCGACTCCGAGACCTATCCGGCGTCCGAGCTGGCCGAGGCGCGGGCGCTCGCCGCCGCCATCGGGCTCCCGCACGTCGTGGTGCAGACGCGCGAGCTCGACCGGCCCGAGTACGCGCGCAACGCGCCCAACCGCTGCTTCTTTTGCAAGGACGAGCTGTTCACGCGGCTCGAGGCGGTGGCGCGGGAGCACGGGGGCATGCCCATCGTCTACGGCGCCATCATGGACGACCTCGGCGATCACCGGCCGGGCATGGAGGCGGCGAAGGCCAAGGGAGTGCGGGCGCCGCTGATCGAGGCCGAGCTCTGGAAGCGGGAAGTGCGCGACATCGGGCGCGCCCTTGGGCTGCCCAACTGGGACAAGCCCTCGTTCGCCTGTCTCTCCTCGCGCTTCCAGTACGGGGACGACATCACGCCCGCCAAGCTCCGCCAGGTGGACGCGGCGGAGTCCTTCCTGCGCGATCTCGGCTTTCGCCAGTTCCGCGTGCGCCATCACGAGCGGCTCGCCCGGATCGAGCTGCCGCCCGAGGAGATGGGACGCCTCTGGGAAGAGGGTCGCCACGCCGCGGTCGTGCGTCGCTTCCGCGAGCTGGGTTATGCCTTCGTGACCCTGGACCTCCAGGGTTTCCGCAGCGGCAGCGCGAACGAGGCGCTCCAGTGGATCGGCAAAAAGTAAGGGTGCTCCTGGAGGCGGTGGCAGCGGGCACCCTCTCGCCGGAGCGCGCCCTCGCGCGGCTTCGCGACCTGCCCACGGAGAATCTGGGGTTCGCCCGAGTGGATCTGCATCGTGGTCTCCGCCACGGCATGCCGGAGGCGGTGTTCGGGCCGGGGAAGACGCCCGAGCAGATCGTGGCCATCGTGCGTCGCCTCGCCGAGGCGCACGACAACGTGCTCGTCACCCGCGCCGAGCCGGACGCTCTTCAGGCCATCGCGGCGAGCGGCCTTCCCCATCGCCTGCATCCGGACGCGCGCATCGCGGTGGTGAAGCCCGCGGCGAGCGACGGCATCGGTCTCGTCGTGGTCCTCAGCGCCGGCACGTCGGACCTGCCGGTGGCCGAAGAGGCGGCGGTGGTGGCCGAGGTGATGGGCAATCGGGTCGAGCGCATCTACGACTGCGGCGTGGCGGGCCTGCATCGCCTGGTCCCGCACCTGGATCGGCTCAACGAGGCCAATGCCATCGTGGTGGTGGCGGGCATGGACGGCGCGCTGCCGAGCGTGGTCGGAGGGCTGGTGGACCGGCCGGTCATCGCCGTCCCGACCAGCGTGGGCTACGGCGCCTCCTTTCACGGCATCGCCGCGCTCCTCACCATGCTCAACGCCTGCGCTCCCGGCGTCTCGGTCGTGAACATCGACAACGGCTACGGCGCGGCCGCGCAGGCCAGCCAGATCAATCACCTCGTCGCCAAGCTGCGCTGACCGTCCGGGAACCCGTGCGCCTCGCCTACTTCGACTGTCCCAGCGGCGCCGCCGGCGACATGATCCTCGGCGCGCTGGTAGACGCGGGCCTGCCGTTCGAGGACCTCCGCGCCGGCCTCGCGCGTCTCGGCCTTCGCGGATACGCGCTGGAACAACGTCAAGTCACCAAGCGCGGCTTCCGGGCCACCAAGGTCGAGGTCCTCGTCCACGATCCCGATCACGGCGGCGGAGTCCATGCGCACCACCACGAGCACCGGACGCTGCCGGTGATCCGGGAGCTCATTCAGCGCAGCGCGCTGCCGGACCCGGTGAAGGCGAGCGCCATCCGCGTGTTCACGCGGCTGGCCGAGGCCGAGGGCCATGCCCACGGCGAGCCGCCCGAGTCGGTGCGCTTCCACGACGTGGGCGCGGTGGACGCCATCGTCGACATCACCGGGGCCTGCCTCGGCCTGCACCTCCTCGGCGTGAACGCGGTGCACTGCTCCGCCCTGCCCGTCGGGGGCGGCATGGTGGACGGCCCGCACGGCCGCATCCCCGTGCCTGCGCCGGGCACCGCTGCGCTGCTGCGCGGCTTCCCGGTGGTGGACACCGGCGTGAAGCGCGAGCTGGTGACGCCCACCGGCGCCGCCATTCTCACCACGCTCGCCGCCGGCGCCGGGGTGATGCCCGCGATGACGGTGACCGCAGTGGGCTACGGCGCGGGCACCATGGAGCTGGAGACGCCGAACGTGGTCCGCGTGTTCCTCGGCGAGTCGAGCGCCGCCGCCGACACCGAGACGGTGATGCAGGTCGAGACCACGGTGGACGACATGTCCCCGCAGCTCTACGAGCCGCTCATGGAGCGCCTCTTCGCCGCGGGCGCGCTGGACGTGTACCTCACCCCGGTGGTGATGAAGCGGAGCCGGCCCGGAGTCGTGCTGGTGGCGCTCTGCGCGCCCGCCCTCGCGTCCGATCTCGCGCGTATTCTCTTCGAGGAGTCCACCACCATCGGCGTGCGCTGGACCGCCTACGAGCGCGCGCGGTTGCCCCGCGAGATGGTCACCCTCGCCACGTCGCTCGGAAGCATCACCTTCAAGGTCTCGCGCCTCGAGGGCCGGCCCATCACGGTGACGCCGGAGTTCGAGGAGATCCGTCGCATCGCGCGCGACAAGGGCCTGCCGGTGCGCGAGGCGCTGGAGCAGGCGCGCGAGGAGGGGCGGAGGCTGCTCGGCTGAGCGGCCGAAGGCCCCGCCGCCCCTGTCGCTGGTCAATGAAAATGTCCGCCCTAACTGCTACGTGAAAATGTCCTCCCGGTGCGTTGTTCGAGGCGGCGGATGTCGCGATGTTTGGCGAGGACCCAGGGGTGCGTGGGCAATGCGTGCCGGCCGGTGTGCGTTTTCGGGGTTGTGCGCGGCACGACGACGGGGCGAGACGCGGGCCGTGGACGGGGCCGTCGTGGGCGGTGGGCGTCACGCGGCGAGCGGCGCGGCTTGAGGGTGAAGCCGCCCGCGGGGGCGGGCGCGCTGGCCAGCCGGCGGCCCTGGTGCAGGGCCACGAGGCGGCCGTCCAGCAGCTCGCGGACCTCGATGCGCACGCCGGCATACGAGCGGCGCCCCGGCAGTTGCAGGCAGCGGGGGCCGAGCTGCACGGTATTATCCCGGGCCACGACGCGGTGGTAACGGCAGCTCAGTCGCCCCGGCAGGTCGGCCGGCGCCGGCCGCCAGACCGCGTCCGCACTGCGGGGCGGCTTGCCGAAGCGGCGATTGAAGTCGGCGATGAACTCGGGCAGGTACGCCTGGGCGCCCTCCCCCGTCGTGATCCCGCGCACGCGCAGCTCACTGACGAGGCGGTCTTGCAGCGTGGCCCAGAGGCGTTCGACCCGGCCCTTGGCTTGGGGCGAGTGGGCGGCGATGTAGGCGATGCCGAGGTCTTGCAGCATGCGGCCCAGGTGGGTGGGGAACTGCCGGCCCGCGAGCTGCTCGTCGAGCGACCAGTGCTGGTCGTTGCGCACGAGCAGATTGAGGCGATCGCCGTAGACGGCCAGCGGCAGGCCATGGGTCGTGAAGAGCTGCTGGAAGAGCGTGGCATAGCCGTGGAGATCTTCCGTCGGCCGGAACTGCAGGGCGAGAATGTCGCCGGTGGCATCGTCGATGGCGCCGAGCAACAGCAGGTCCGGGCCGCGGGTCTCGAGCCAGGCGAAGGGACTGCCGTCGATTTGGACGAGCGCGCCGCGCGCGGCCTCGGGGACG
>DATEDO010000064.1:0-12194 GCA_035281625.1 Candidatus Methylomirabilota bacterium | reverse complement strand
CGGGCGCGGCGGGCCGCGCGCGCGTACGGCGGGACTTCTCGGCGGAGCGGATGGCCACGGAAGTCGCGGAAGTGTACCGGCAGGCGGCGGCCCCTAGGGTATAATTTCGACGGCATGCGGGTTTTGATCACGGGAATCACGGGGTTCGTGGGCAGCCACATGGCGGAGCACGCCCTCGCGCAGGGCGCCGAGGTGTCCGGCTCCTATCGGTGGCGGAGCAAGACCGAGAACATCGACCACCTGCGCTCGCGGATCCAGCTCATCGAGGGCGACCTGCGGGACCTCTCGTCGGTGCGCACCCTCCTCGAGTCCTCCGTGCCCGACTACGTGGTGCACCTCGCCGCTCAGAGCTTCGTCGGCTCCTCGTGGCAGACGCCCGCGGAGACACTCACCACCAACATCCTCTCCCAGGTGAACCTGCTCGAGGGAATTCGCGCCCTGAAGATGCGACCGCGCTTCCTCGCCATCGGCACCAGCGAGGAGTACGGGCTCACGTATCCCGAGGAGCTGCCGATCAAGGAGACCAACCCCCTGCGGCCGCTGTCGCCGTACGGGGTGAGCAAGGTGACGCAGGACATGATGGGCTACCAGTACTTCAAGAGCTACGGCCTGCCGGTGATCCGGACGCGCGCGTTCAATCACGAGGGCCCGCGCCGCGGCGAGGTGTTTGTCACCTCGAGCTTCGCGAAGCAGATCGCGGAGATCGAGGCGGGGGCGCGCGAGCCGGTCATGAAGGTGGGCGACCTCAAGCCCCGCCGGGACTACTCCGACGTGCGCGACATCGTGCGCGGGTACTGGAGCCTGCTCGAGTCGGGCGAGCCCGGCGAGGTGTACAACCTCGCCTCCGGTCGCTCCTGGTCCATCCAGCAGGTGCTGGATTTCCTGCTGGAGCAGTCCAAGGTGAAGCCCATCGCGGTGGAAGTCGATCCCACGCGGCTGCGGCCATCCGACGTCATGGTGCTCGAGGGCGATCCCTCGAAGATCCGGCGCGCGACGGGCTGGACGGTGGAGATCCCCTTCGAGCGCACCCTGCGGGATCTCCTCGACTTCTGGCGGCAGCGGATCCGCGCCGCTCACCGGTAGGCGGGCCCGGCGGACGGGCCCCGTGCGCGTCGCCCTCGTTCACGACTGGCTCACCGGGATGCGGGGCGGCGAGCGCTGCCTCGAGGTGTTCTGCGAGCTGTTCCCCGGCGCCGACCTCTACACGCTGCTGCACGTGCCGGGCTCGGTGTCCCCGGTCATCGAGGGCCGGCGTATCGTCACGTCCTTCATCCAGCGGCTGCCCGACGCGGCCCGGCGCTACCGCTCGTACCTGCCGCTCTTCCCCGCCGCCATCGGGCGATTCGACCTCTCGGGCTATGACCTGGTGCTCTCGTCGAGCCACGCGGTGGCCAAGGGCGTGCGCGCGCCCCGGGGGGCGCTCCACGTCTGCTACTGCTTCACCCCGATGCGCTATGTCTGGGATCTCTACGATGACTATTTCGGCGCGCGCGCGGGCGTGCTCACCCGGCTCGCGATGCCGCCCGTGGCGGCGGCCCTGCGCCGGTGGGACCGCCGCACCGCCGCCGGAGTGCACCATTTCGTGGGGATTTCCCGCTTCATCGCCGACCGCATCCGCCGCTGCTACGGCCGCGACGCCGACGTGATCTACCCGCCGGTGGACGTGGCGCGCTTCCGCATCGAGGAGAAGCCGGACGACTACTACTTGGTTGTCTCGGCGCTTGCGCCATATAAACGTGTCGATCTCGCGGTGGCGGCGGCGACACGGCTGGGCCGCCGCCTGCTCGTGGTCGGGACGGGCCCCGAGGAGGAACGACTGCGAGCGGCGGCCGGGCCGACCGTGGAGTTCCTGGGCTGGCGAAGTGACGCGCAGGTCGCCGACCTCTACGCGCGCTGCCGCGCGCTGCTCTTCCCCACCGTGGAGGATTTCGGCATCACGCCGCTGGAGGCCATGGCGGCGGGACGCCCCGTGATCGCGCTGGGGCAGGGGGGCGCGCTGGAAACGGTGGTGCCGCCGGGGGGCGCCGCGCCGCCCACCGGGCTCCTCTTCGCGACGCAGTCGGTGGAGGCGCTCGTGGAGGCCGTACGGCGCTTCGAGTCGGGCGCGGTCGCGCTCGAGCCCAAGGTCTTGCGGCGCCACGCCGAGAGCTTCGACCGCCCCGTGTTCAAGGAGCGGGTGGAGGCCTATCTCACCGCGTGCCTGGCGAGGGCGGCATGCTGAAGGCCTACTCGCGCGTCCTCGAGCACGTGATGCTGGCCGGCGACCTCGTCATCGTGGTGGGCTGCTGGCTCCTCGCCTACGCCGTGCGCTTCTACGTGCTGGGGCCGCCCACGCCGCAGCAGGACATCCCGCTCCTCGGCCCCTATCTGGGCATGATCCTGCCCATCGTGCTCGTCTGGGGCATCTCCTTCCGAGCCTTCGGCCTCTACCGCCCGCGCCGTATCGGCTCGCGGCTCTCCGAGATCGCGGATATCGCGAAAGCGTCCTCGCTGGCCGCCCTCGTCCTCGTCACGGCGATGACGTTCTTCTTCCGCGAGTACGACTTCTCCCGTACCGTCATCGTGTACTTCTGGCTCTTCTCCATCATCGCGGTGGGGTGGGCGCGCTACGTGTTCCGCGAGGCCCTGCGCTTCGCCCGCCGGCGCGGCTACAACCAGCGCTACGCGGTGGTGGTGGGAGGCGGCGAGCTGGCCGAGCACGTGATCAGCCGGCTCCGCGCCCGGCCCGACACCGGCATCCAGGTGGTGGGCGTGGTGGGCGACACCAAGGAAGCGGTGGCCGGAGCCCCGTGGCTCGGCTCCTACGCCGACCTCGGCGCAGTGCTGGCCGCGCGGCCGGTGGACCAGGTGATCCTCGCCCTCGCCCACGAGGACGCGGGGCGGCTGCCCGGCCTCCTCGAGGCCATCGGCGACGAGCCCGTCACCATCCACGTGGTGCCGGACCTCTTCCGCTTCACCTCACTGCGGGGCGGCATCGAGGAGTTCGAGGGCGTGCCGTTCGTCCATCTGCGGGAGTCGCCGCTCCACGGCTGGAACGCGGTGGCCAAGCGAGCCTTCGACGTGGTGTTCTCCGCCGGGCTCCTGGTGATGCTGGCGCCGCTGCTCATCCTGCTCGCCGCCGCGGTGCGGGTGACCTCGCGGGGGCCGGTGCTCTACCGCCAGGAGCGCATGGGGCTGGATGGCCAGCGCTTCGGGATGCTCAAGTTCCGGACGATGTACATGGACGCGGAGGCGGCGTCGGGGCCGGTGTGGGCCCAGGAGGGGGATGCCCGCCGCACGCCCATCGGGGCGTTCCTGCGCCGGTTCAGCCTCGACGAGCTCCCCCAGTTCGTGAACGTCCTCCGCGGCGAGATGAGCGTGGTGGGGCCGCGCCCGGAGCGGCCGGTGTTCGTGGAGCGCTTCCGGCAGACCGTGCCCGGCTACATGCTGCGCCACAAGGTGAAGTCGGGCCTCACCGGCTGGGCCCAGATCAACGGGCTGCGCGGCAACACATCGCTGGAGAAGCGCATCGAGTTCGACCTCCAGTACATCGAGCGCTGGTCCTTCTGGCTCGACCTGAAGATCATCGCGCTCACCCTGGTGCGGGTGCTCGTCGACCGGAACGCCTACTGAGGTGAGGCGCCTCCAGAGGGTGCTCCTCGGCGCCTTCGTTCTCGGCCTCGGCACCTCGATCACGCTGTCCGAGGCGGCCCTCGGCGCGCTCGCTCTGCTCTGGCTCGTCTCCCTCCGCCGGCCCGACGCCCGCGCGGCGGCGCGCTGGCCGCTCGCCGGGCCGCTCCTGGCCTTCGCCGCGGCCAGCCTCGTGTCGGTGCTGGCTTCGCCCAGCCCTCTCCAGGCGCTCGATGCCGGTCGTGGCCTCTGGCTGGTCCTGGCCCTCTACGTCACGGCGAACGCGCTCCCCGATGGCCGGGCGGCGGGCCGCTTCCTCACCGGCCTGGCCCTCGTGTGCCTCGTGGGCGCGGCGGTGGGGCTCGCCCAGGTCGCCGCCTGTCCGGGGAGCGCCCCGAACGATTGGTCGCCCGCCTGGCTCTATCACCGCTGCAGCCGCGCCCGCGGGCTCTTCAGCATCTACATGACCCTCGGCGGAGTGCTGATGCTCGTGCTCCTCGCGACGCTCCCGCGCCTCCTCCCGGGGACGCCGCGCGCCCGCGCGCTTCCCCTCGCGTGGGCCACGCTGCTGGCGGGGCTCGTGGCCACCTACGTGCGCGGCGCGTGGCTGGGCTTCGGGGCGGGGGTGATCAGCGTGGCCGCGTTGTGGCGCCGCGGACGCTGGCTGGTGGTGGGCGGGCTGATCGTGCTCGTGGGCCTGGGGCTGCTCGGGCCCTACGAGCTCCGGCAGCGTCTCGCCAAGATGACGGATCCCCAGGAGGCCGGGCTCAAGGAGCGGGTCTACATGTGGCGGAGCGGCGTGGCGATGTGGCTGCCCCACCCGTGGCTCGGGGTGGGTCCCGGCGGGGTCAAGCGCGAGTTTCCGCGCCACGCGCTGCCGGAGGCGGCCAAGCAGCGCACCGGGCATCTCCACAGCGCGCCGCTGCAGATCCTGGTGGAGCGGGGTCTGATCGGCTTCGCCGCGTGGCTCTGGATCTGGGTGGCGTTCTATCGGCGGGTCGGCGCCATGCTCGGGCCCACCCGCGCGAATCCTCCCGACCATGCGGTGGTGGTGGGCGCGCTGGCGGCCGTCACCGGCTTTCTCGTGCACGGGCTCACCGAGTACAACTTCGGTGATGCCGAGGTGATGCTGGTGCTGTGGGTCCTGATGGCCCTGCCGTTCACGCTGGACGGGCGGGGCGCCGAGCGCGGCCGGCCGGCCGTTACTGGCGTGAGTACGAAAGATCCGTCGCCGACCGCACCTTGACGAAGTGCTGCTTCAGACGGGCGAGGTCGTCGTCGGAGACGAGGTCGGCCACCAGCACGCAGAAGAGCCCCTGCTGCTTCCACATGATGAGGCTGAAGCCGTTCTCCTTCCGGATCACCGGGCGCCACGTGGCGATCTTCACGCGCTCCGCCTCGGGCAGGGTCACCGTGGCCGCGCCCGGGAAGATCACGTAGGTGACGGCATGCCCCTGGGCGTCCTGATAGGCCAGCGAGATGCCGCGGTGGCTCTCGACATAGGTGGGGTGCGCGTTCACGAGCTGCAGCTCGCTGTCGCCGGCGAAGACCCAGTTGAGCGTGACCCCGCTCTCGTCCATGGCCTGGGGAAGCGCCGCCGGGATCACGTCCGGCCGCGTCTGCGTCCACGCCAGGGTGCGGGCGTGCTCGGTGATCACGGCGCGGGACAGATCCCGGAGGGGGTCCCCGGCGATGGAGGTCGGCAGCGTGCCGGCCAGCCACCCGACCATGACCATGGCGGTGGCAAGGGCCGTCATCGCGGGGACCAGCCAGCCCGCGCCCCAGCGGGGGGCCGGGGCGGGCTCGATGGCCTGGCGCACCGCCGCCCGCACCCGCGCCGAGGCGGGGTAGCGCCCGAGCCGCTCGCGCAGAGCCCGGCTCAGCGCGGCGTCGTCGGCCTGCGGGCCGCTCGTCTCGTGCTCGCTCACCGTCTCAGATCCTCTCCGTAGTCCTTCAGGTAGTCGCGCAGGCGCTCCTTGGCCCGGAAGATGCGCGACTTCACCGTTCCCACCGGACAATCCATGATCCGCGCCACCTCGTCGAGGGGCAGCCCTTCCACCTCGGCGAGCAAGAGCGGCGTCTTGAACTCCTCGGGCAGTCGTGACAGCGCCCGGTCCAGGTCCGTGAGGACCTCGGTGCTGGCCCCGTCCTGATCCGGCGCGTCGTGGAACATCGGCGCCCCGCCTGCCGGCACTCCGTCTTCCGAGAGGGCCGGCTCACGCTCCCGCAGGCGGTAGAACGTGAGGAACGTGTTCCTCAGGATCTGGAACAACCAGGCGCGGAGATGGGTTCCCGGCTGGAATCGATGGGAAAAACGCATGGCCCGGACATAGGTTTCCTGCACCAGGTCCTCGGCCTCCGAGCCGTTCCGGGTCAGGTAGACGGCGAGGTTGTGGAGGGCGTCCAGGTGCTCCAGGGCCTGCCGGCGGAACTCGGCGTCGCTCACCGCTCGAACCAGCGCCGCGGCAGTCCGGACACGCGGACCTCGTGCTCGTCGTCGAGCGAGGCCACCAGCTCGCGGATCGTCTGGTAGAGAACGGGGTGCTCCACGTCGGGCGCCAGGTCGGCGAGGGGGCGCAGCACGAAGGCCCGCTCGTGCATGAGGAGGTGCGGCACGTGCAGGTGGTCGGACAGCGCGATGACCTGGTCACCGTAGAGGAGGATGTCGATGTCCAGCGTGCGGGGCTCGTAGCGCTGGTCCTCGTGGGTGCCGGGGCCGCGCAGGCGGCCCAGGGCGTCCTCGATGCGCTGCACCTCCGCCAGGAGCACGCGGGGCGCCAGCGTCGTGTCGATGGCGACCACGCAGTTGAGGAACCAGGCCTCGCGGTCGCTCACCTCGCCCGGGCGCTGCTCCCACGGCTCGGTCTGATAGAGGGGGGAGGCGTCCACGAAGCTGACGTCGTGGAGCGCGCGCAGACGCTCCACCGCCTGGCGGAGCGCCTCCACCCGGTCCCCCATGTTCGACCCGACGCTCAGAAAGACCCGCGGCATAGTCAGCGGCGGCGACGCGTGACCTCGACTCCCGGCGTCGCGTGGAGCCCCTCCATCGGCGGCGTCAGCTTCCGCACCCGCACCCGGACCTCCTCGCAGGGAAACTCGCCCAGCAGCATGGTCGCGAGCCCGACCGCGAGACGCTCGAGGAGGTTCACCCGCTGCTTGGTGCACAGCTCCACGATGCGGGCCGCGACGACCCCATAGTCCACGGTGGCCCGGACATCGTCGGAGGCGGCAGCGGGAGCCACGTCGACGGTCATCTCGGCGTCCACCGAGAACCAGGCGCCCACGGTCTGCTGGGCGCGGGTGACCCCGTGGTGACCGTAGAAGCGAACGTCCTCGAGAAATATCTTATCAGAGGCCAGCGGGGGTCGCTCCGGGGGCGGTCAGGGGCACAGCCGGATCACGGGATTGGCGAGGGTCCCGATGCCCTCGATGCGCACTTCCACCTTCTCGCCCGGCTTGATGGGCCCCACCCCGGCCGGCGTCCCGGTGGCGACGATGTCCCCGGGCAGCAGGGTCATCACTGCGGCCACGCGGGCCACGAGGTCCTCCACCGGGAACAGGAGGTTCTTGGTATTGGAGCCCTGGCGGCGCTCCCCGTTGACGAAGGTCTCGATGTCCACGCCGTTGGGGTCGATGTCGGTGGCGATGCACGGGCCCACGGGGCAGAACGTGTCGAAGGCTTTCGCCCGGCTCGGCTGGGCGTCCCGCGCCTGGAGGTCGCGCGCGGTCACGTCGTTGAGGCAGGTGTAGCCCAGGATGTGCTCGCGCGCCCGCTCGGCGGGGACATTGCGGCAGCGCTTCTTGATGACCACCGCGAGCTCGCCCTCGAAGTCCACGCGCGTGGACTGCGGCGGATAGACGATGGGGTCGTCCGGGCCGCACAGCGCCGAGGGCGGCTTGAAGAAGATCCGCGGCTCGGCGGGGATGGGCAGGCTCATCTCCTCCGCGTGGTCGCGGTAGTTCAGCCCCACCGCCACGATCTTGGACGGGACCACCGGCACCAGCAGCACCGTCTGCCGCAGGGGATAGCGCTTGCGCTCGCGCCGGAAGCCCCCGTACGGGGTGCCGGTGTACTCCACCACGTGCCCGCCCTCGATGACGCCGTAGCGGACCTTTCCCCCGGCCTTGAAGCGGACGATCTTCATGCCAGGCCGAGCACGTTCTGCATGGAGTAGAGCCCGGGCTTGGCAGTGGCGATGAAGCGGGCGGCCCGCAGCGCGCCGCGCGCGAAGTTGTCGCGGCTCTGCGAGCGGTGGGTGAGCTCGAGGCGCTCGCCGAGGGCGCCGAACGACACCGTGTGGTCGCCCACCACGTCTCCGGACCGGAGCGCGAAGATCCCGATCTCCTTCCGAGACCGCTCGCCGGGCACGCCCTGCCGGCCGTAGACCGCGGAGGTCGCGAGATCGCGCCCGAGCGCCTCCGCCACGATCTCCGCCATGCGGAGGGCGGTGCCGCTGGGGGCATCCTTCTTGAACCGGTGATGCACCTCGGTGACCTCGACGTCGTAATCGTCGCCGAGCATGCGCGCCATGTCGCGGAGCACGCGGAAGGCCACGTTCACCGCCACGCTCATGTTGGGCGAGAGCATGATGGCGGCGTCCTTGGCCAGCCGCTCGATCTCCTGGCGCTGCGCGGGCGAGAACCCGGTGGTGCCGATCACCGCGCGCCCGCCCCGGCGGGCGACGGTGCGCAGGTGGCCGATGGTGGCCTCGGGAACGGAGAACTCGATGAGGATGCGGTCGGGGCCCAGCGCGGCCTCGGGATCGCCGGTGATGGCGACGCCGACCCGGCCGACGCCCGCGCCCTCGCCGGCGTCCTTGCCCAGCGCGGGATGGCCCGGGGCTTCCAGGGCCCCGACCAGACGCAGCTCCTTTTCCTCCTGGAGCAAGGCGACGAGACGCGAGCCCATCCGGCCGGCGGCGCCGGCCACCACGACGTCGGCCATCGGGATGCGATCAGGCTTTGAGGAGGCCCAGCGACTTGAGCACGCCGCGCAGCCGCTCGCGGTTGGCGTCGGCCATGCGGCACATCGGGAGCCGGAACTCCGGCTCGAGCATTCCCATCATCGCCATCGCTTCCTTGATGGGAATGGGATTCGTCTCGAAGAAGGCGGCGCGGCACAGCGGGTAGAGGCGGTGGTGCAGGTCACGGGCTTGCTTCCAGTCGCCGCTCAGCGCCGCGTGGGTGAGCTCGGCGGTCTCGCGCGGGACGATGTTGGCGATGACCGAGATCACGCCCACGCCGCCCACCGACATGAGGGGCAGGGTGAGATTGTCGTCGCCCGACAGCACGGAGAAATCCGGCCCGCAGGCCAGGACCACCTGGGTCATCTGGTCGAGCGAGCCCGACGCCTCCTTGACGCCCACGATGTTCTGGCAGTCCTTCACGAGACGGGCGAGGGTGTCGGTCTCCACGTTCACCGCGGTGCGTCCGGCGATGTTGTAGACGATGATGGGGATGTCGACGGTGTCCGCGATGGCGCGGAAGTGCCGGTAGAGGCCTTCCTGGGTGGGCTTGTTGTAGTACGGGTTGACCACGAGGGCGCCCGCGGCCCCCGCGCGCTTGGCGTGGCGCGTGAGGTCGATGGCCTCGGACGTGGAGTTGGACCCGGTGCCCGCGATGACCGGCACGCGGCCCCGCGCGGCCTCGAGCACCACCTCGACCACCCGCTTGTGCTCGTCGTGGCTCAGGGTGGGGGACTCGCCCGTCGTCCCGCACGGCACGATGCCGTCGGTGCGGTTTCCGACGTGGAACTCGACGAGCTCGCGGAGCTTGTCCTCGTCGACGGCGCCGTTACGGAAAGGCGTGACCAGCGCGACGATGGAGCCTTGGAATCTGGGGCGCATGATTGAGCCCTCCGTGAGACTGGACGGTTCGAGAGCGCTGACGTGTCGACTCTAGCATCACCCGGCGAGTCACTTCAAGCCGCGCCGCGAGTACGGTATCATCGCCGGCATGGCCGCGACACCGCCGACCACCTCGGGCGCCCCCGGGGGCCCTCTCTTCCTCTCCACCGCGCAGGCGGCCGAGGTGTGTGAGCGCTTCGGCACGCCTTGCTACGTCTACGATCGGAAGACGCTGGAAGCCACGGCCCGGCAGGTGCTGGCCTTCCCCGCGCCCTTCGGCTTCACCCTGCGCTACGCCATGAAGGCGAACCCCAGCGCGGGGGTGCTGGCGGTGTTCCGGGACCTCGGGCTGCACATCGACGCCTCCAGCGACTTCGAGGTGGAGCGCGCGCTGCGGGCCGGCTTCAAGCCGGAGGCCATTCAGCTCACCTCGCAGATGCCGTCGCGACGGCTCGGCGAGCACGTCAAGCGCGGGGTGCTCTACAACGCCTGCTCCCTCCATCAGCTGGAGTCGTTCGGACGGGTGGCGCCCGGGCGCGACGTGGCGGTGCGGCTCAACCCCGGTCTGGGCAGCGGGGCCACCAATCGCACCAATACCGGCGGCCCCGCGTCATCCTTCGGGATCTGGCACGAATACCTGGACGAGGTACACCGGATCGCCAAGGAGCATCGCCTCTCCATCAGGACCGTCCACAGCCATATCGGCTCCGGCACCGACCCCGAGGTCTGGAAGCGCGTCACCCGGATGACCCTCGACCTGGCCGCGCAGTTCCCGGAGGCGACCGCGGTCAATCTCGGCGGCGGCTTCAAGGTGGGGCGCATGCCCGAGGAGCCCACGGTGGAGATGGCGGACGTGGGGCGCCATGTCCGGGACGCGCTCACCGAGTTCCGCGCGCGCACCGGCCGGGGACTGCACCTGGAGCTGGAGCCCGGCACCTTCCTGGTGGCGCGAGCGGGCGCGGTGGTGGCCACCTGCATCGACGTCGTGGACACGGGGCGCGAGGGATATCGGTTCGCCAAGCTCGATACCGGCATGACCGAGGTCACCCGGCCCTCTCTCTACGGAGCCCAGCATCCCATCGACGTGCTGCTTCCCGACGGCGACCGCGGCCGCGAGCGCGCCGCGGTGGTGTTCGTGGGGCCGTGCTGCGAGTCCGGCGACATCCTCACGCCCGCCCCCGGCGATCCGGAAGCGCTGGCCCCGCGCTGGGTGCCGCTGCCGAGGATCGGTGATCTGGTGGTCGTGGGGGGAGCCGGGGCCTACTGCGCGGCGATGTCCACCATCAACTACAACTCCTACCCGCAGGCGCCGGAAGTCATGCTGGAGGCCGATGGCACCTTCCGCCTGCTGCGTCGCCGCCAGGACCCCGAGGCGGTATTCGCCAACGAGGTGTAGGCCCGCCCGCGCGCCACGCGGGACCCGATCACGTATCCGCGCGCCTCGCCTTCGGCTGCGGCTCGCCCCTCGCTCCGCTCGGGAACCGCATCATGTATCCGCTCGCCTCGCCTTCGGCTGCGGCTCGCCCCTCGCTCCGCTCGGGAACCGCATCATGTATCCGCGCGCCTCGCCTTCGGCTGCGGCTCGCCCCTCGCTCCGCTCGGGAACCGCATTATGTATCCGCTCGCCTCGCCTTCGGCTGCGGCTCGCCAAGCATTCACGGAATGCTGACGCGCACCTCGTTCGAACGGACGCTCTCGTTGGGTGTCCGCGCCCGATCCAGCGCCGTCACCGCATAGCGATACCGCTCTCCGCGCTTCACGTCGCGGTCGGTGTAGACGATGTTGACCGCGGGCGTGGTGGCGATACGCAGGAAGGTGCCCTCGCCGACCGCGCGGTACACCGCGTAGGCCGACACGTCGTCCGACACGCTGCTCGTCCAGGCGAGTCGCACCGCGCCCTCCGAGGGGATGGCCATCAGGTTCGTGGGCGGCATCGGCGGCGTGGAGTCCACCGGCGTCGCCGTCACGACCAGCGACGGCTCGCCGTACGCGGACATCCCGCCGTCGCGCCGCACCGCGCGTACCACATAGCGATACGTCGTCTCGTTGTCGAGACCGGTGTCCCGGTAGGTGGTCCCCGCTACCGGCTCGCTCATGACCGGGCTCAGCGCTCCCTCGGCGCCCAACCCGCGCAGCAGCACGTAGGCGGTCTCCCCGCGAAGGGCGCCGCCGTCGATGAGCCCGGCCGGCGGCTGCCACGTCAATCGCACCTCGCCGTCCCCGGCGGTGGCGGCCAGCAAGCGGGGCGGCTGCGGGGCGGCGAGGTAGGTCACCGCCAGCGGCTCCGAGGGCGCGCTGATGCGCCCGGTCGAGTCGGTGACGGTCACCACGTAGGCGTAGCGGCGGTCGAACGCGAGGTCCTTCCGGTCGACCCATCGAACCGTTCGTCCGGAGACTACCGCCGGAGCCGGCCTATCCAGATTGATGGCAGCCAGGGGGTCCCAGCCCACCACCGTGCCGCGTGACACCATGGCGGACTTCGGAGGCTCGCCGGGCGCCTCCGTGCGGCGATAGAGGCTCACGAGCGAGATGTCGCGGAGCGCGGTACCGTCCGCGCGCACGTCGGGGTTCGTCCAGCTCACCACGATGCCGTTCGCTTCCACCGAGGCCGACACTCCGAAGGGCGCGGCGGGCAGCCGGCGCTCGGGGGCCACCGGCGGACCCTTCTTGCCGCAGCCGGCGCCGACGAAGGCGGTGAGGCAGAGCGCGGCGAGGACGAGGCCCCACCCGGCGCGGCCC
>DATEDO010000063.1:0-10029 GCA_035281625.1 Candidatus Methylomirabilota bacterium | reverse complement strand
GAGCAGCGGCAGCTCCAGCCGGGCCATGATGACGCGATAGAGCCGCCCCCGCTCGCCCGACACCTCCTCGCGCACCAGCGCGGGCAAGGCGCTCTGGACGAGCCGCTCGAGCTCACTTCCCAGCTGCTTTCCGTCCATGACAGGCAGCGGAGCAAGTGGTATGCCGCTCGGGGTTTGCTGCAAAATCAATCGCTTGGTTGGCCGCTGCCCGCCGCGCGCCTCGCCCGGCTGCTCAGCGGATCAGCAGCCAGCCTGCATTTTGTGCAGGCCCCCCGAGGACCGGCCGGCGCTCAGGGAGCAGGGGTGAGCCACGACACGTGCGCGCTCACGACCTTCCAGCCCTTCTCGGTGCGCACCCACGTCTGGCTCTGCCGCCCTTCCCGCCCCGTCTGCTCGCGGCGGAACTCGGTGTTCGCGGTCGCGACATCGCGGCCGAAGGTGGTGATCACCGTTCGCATGAGCGTACGGCGGAGATCGACGGTGCCGCGCGCGCGCCGGGACTGAGCGATGGCGGCCGGGCCATAGCCGTTGTCGAAGAGGGCGAACCGGACCACGCGCGGGTCATCCCAGAACGAGGCGTCCAGCACGGCAATGTCGTTGCCTGTCAACGCGGCCTCGTAGCGGTGGAAGGCCTGGGTCACCTCGGCAAGCACGTCGGGAATGTTGATCTCCAGCATGAGGGTCCTTTCAGGCGATGGGCGACGCCACGACGCCCTGTCGCTCGAGATGAGCGGCGACGCGCAGCAGCACCGATTCCTGGAACGGCGCGCCGATCAGCTGGACGCCGAGCGGTAGCTTGCCCCGCCACACGGGGACCGAGATTACCGGCAACCCGATGAACGAGAGCGGCTGGGTGAACAGGCCGAGGGTCGGCCGCATCAATACCTCGCCCCCATCGACCTGGATGCGGTCCTGTCCGATGGGCGGGGCGGGATAGGGCGTGGTGGGAGCCAGGATCACGTCGACCCGCTCGAACAGCGCGCGCACCCGCGCCCGGTACCAGGCGCGAAAGCGCTGCGCCGCCACATACGCGGTCGCGGGCATGAGGGTGGCGGCTAGGAATCGGTCACGTGTCATCGGGTCGAAGGCATCCGGCCGCGCGCGCAGGTCCGCGAGGTGGAGCTGGCCACCCTCTGCCGCGGTGATCACCATCGCGGCGGCGCGCGCGCGATGCGCCTCGGCGATGGTGATGCGTTCCCGCGCGTCGAGGGCCCGCGCCACGTCACCGACGGCGGCGAAGACCTCGGGCTCGCCTCCGCGCGCGAAGTGCTCGTCGGCCACCGCGACGCGAAGGCCGGCAATGCCACGATCCAGCTCGAGCCGTGTCGGCGCCGCCGGCCGGCGGCTCGCCACGGGATCCTCGGGATCGGGACCCTGCATCGCGTCCAGGGCGACGGCGAGGTCGCGCGCGGAGCGGGCCAGCGGGCCCACGTGATCGAAGGCGCCGGCGAAGAGCGCGGTGCCTCGCCGGGACACACGCCCGTAGGTCGGCTTGAGGCCGAGCACGCCGCAAAGCGCCGCCGGGACCCGGATGGATCCATTGGTGTCCGAGCCGAGCGTGAGCGGGACCAGCCCTCCGGCCACCGCGGCCGCGGAACCGCCCGAGGATCCACCCGCGACGCGCTCCGGATCGCGGGGATTGCGCGTGGGCCCGTAGTGCGTGTTCTCAGTGGTGAACCCGAAGGCGTACTCGTCCATGTTGAGCGCGCCCACCAGCACCGCCCCGGCCCGGCGAAGCGCGGCAACGCAGGCGGCGTCGCGCGCGGCGGGCGGCCGCTCGGCGTTGATGCGGGAGCCCGCCAGCGTAGTGAGCCCCTGCACGTCGAACAGATTCTTCACGGCGAACGGCACGCCGGCGAGCGGGCCCGGGTCTTCGCCCGCCGCCACCCGCGCATCCACCGCGGCGGCCTCCCGACGCGCCGCGTCCGCCAGCACGGCGGTGAAGCAGTTGAGGGCCTTATCGCGCTCGGCGATGCGAGCGAGCGCCGCCTCGACGGTGTCGCGCGCGCTCGCGGACCGCCGCCGCACCGCGGCCGCGATGCCGACCGCGTCGAGCGCGTCAGGGCTCAAAGGCGGGCGCCGGCTCCACGTCTTCCGGGAGCGGAAATTCGACGACGAGCGCGGCCGCGTTGAGCAGCCCGGCGAGCTGCTGGGCCACCGCAGGCATCCGCGCGGGGGTCAGCGGCAGTCCGATGGCCGCGGCCGCTTGCTCCGCATACCGCGCGGCGCTGGAGGGATCGATGGCCATCAGCGCCCCTGCCGCGACGCCAGGTAGGCCCGCCAGGCGCCGAGTGCGGTAATGTCCTGTGCGCCTTCCACCGCCAGCGGCTCGCAGAGAAAGCCCTTCACCGAGCTGCCGTCGGCGAGCCATACGGTGCCGATGGCGAGCGGCGGCGGCACCGCGGCCACGAACGCGCCGAACTCCGCCGCCTGGAGCTCCCACACCTCCACCTCGATGGCGCCTCCCTCCCCCGGCGCGACGCGGACGAGACCGGGCTTGGGCGGATTCGTGCCGGCGAGCGCGTACAGGCGATACTCCGGCGCCGTGCGCCCCGACCACGCCAGGCGCGCGCCACGGCCCGTCAGCTCGTGATTGAGCGGCTGTCCAGCGAGGTGTGCCCCCACCACCGCGAGCCGCACCGCGGCGCGAGTGCCCGGGTCACCGAGGCGCCCAGCCGCGAAGGCCGAGCCCAGCGCGCAGAGCGCCTCGTCGTGGAAGGCCGGTGCGATCAGGGACAGGCCGAAAGGCAGCCCGTTCGGCCGCCGGCCGGCGGGCACGGCGATGGCCGACAGATCCAGGAGGTTCACGAAGTTCGTGTAGTAGCCCAGATTGGTGTTGAGCCCGATGGGGTCGGCCGCGATGCGCGCATGCGTGTAGATGGTGCCGGTCGTGGGCAAGGCGAGCACGTCCATGCCCCGCCACTGGGCCTCGGTGGCGCGGCGCAGCGCTTCGAGTCGATACATGGCGTCGAACGTATCCGCCGCGCTGTAGCGGGCGCCGCCCCCGATGATGCGAGCGACGACGGGATCCATCGCGTCGGCGTGCCGCTCGAAGAACGGGCGGATGGCGGCCAGCCGCTCGGCCACCCAGGGGCCGGCGTACAGGAGCTCGGCGGCGGCGCGGAACGGCGCGAAGTCGATCTCCACCGCCTGCCCACCAAGCGCAGCCAGCCGCTCCAGCGCGACCTCGTAGAGGCGGGCGGCGCCCTCGTCGCCGAAGAACTCGCGCTGCGCCGGCGGCGGCACGCCAAAGCGAAAGCCCGGGCCGAGAGGCGGCGCGGACGCCGCGGGCGGACGCGAGTACGGGTCGGCGGGGTCCCGCCCACGGGCGACGCGGAGCACCGTGGCGGCATCCTCGGCGTCGTGGCAGAAGATCGACACGCAGTCGAGCGATCGGCAGGCCGGCACCACCCCGGCGGCGCTCACCAGCCCGCGCGTCGGCTTGAGCCCGACGACCTCGTTGAAGGCCGCGGGGACGCGTCCGGATCCCGCGGTGTCGGTGCCGAGCGCGAAGGCGACGAGCCCGGCTGCCACCGCGACCGCGGAGCCCGAGCTCGAGCCGCCCGAGATGTAGGCCGGGTCGTACACCGAGGAGGGCGCGCCGTAGGGCGAGCGCGTCCCGACGAGACCGGTGGCGAATTGGTCGAGATTGGTCTTTCCCACGAGGATGGCGCCCGCCCTCTCGAGCCGCTGCACCACGGTGGCGCTCCGCTCGGCCTTGTAGGCGAAGGCCGGGCAGCCCGCGGTGGTCGGGAGCCCGGCCACGTCGATGTTGTCCTTGACCGCGAAGGGCACGCCGAAGAGCGGGAGCGCGGCGCCCGCCCGGCGGCGGCCGTCGGCCTCCTCCAGGGCCGAGAGGGCGGCCTCCAGCGGCATGCGATGGATCCACACGCGGTCCTCGCCGCGGGCGTCGATCGCCGCGTACGCCGCGCGCAGCGCATCGGCCGGGTGCAGGCGCTCGGCGGCATAGCCCGCGAGGAGGGCGCGGACGCCCGGGATCGCGCCGCGCTCAGCCATGGAGGTGGCAGGCCACCGCGTGTCCCGCGGCCACCGGCCGCAACTCCGGCATCTCGCGCGCGCAGCGCTCGAAGCCGTCGGGACAGCGACCGAAGAAGCGACAGACGGTCGGCGCGGGATCGATGGGGCTTCGCGGCTCGCCGGCGAGCCGGAGGCGCGCCGCATCGCGCCGGCGTCCCGGCACGGGGACGGAGGCGAGCAGAGCTCGGGTGTACGGGTGCCGGGGCGCCGCGAAGACGTCCGCGACCGGCCCCGCTTCGACGAGGCGCCCCAGGTACATCACGAGGACACGATCGGCGAGGAGCCGCACCACGCTCAGATCGTGCGAGACGAAGAGATAGCTGATGCCGAGCCGCCGGCGGAGGTCGTCCAGGAGCCGCAGGATCACCGCCTGCACCGACACGTCGAGGGCCGAGGTCGGCTCGTCGAGCACGAGCAGCCGCGGATCGAGGGCAATGGCGCGCGCGATCCCGACCCGCTGCTTCTGGCCTCCCGAGAGCTGATGGGGAAAGCGCCCCAGCAGCTCTCGCGGCAGCCCCACCATGTCGGCGAGCACACCGACCCGCCCCGCGATATCCGCCCGATGCGCCACATCGCCCAGCCGGCGGATGGGGTCCGCGATGGCGTCGAAAGCGGTGAAGCGGGGATTGAGACTGTCGGTAGGATCTTGGAATACCATCTGGATCAGGCGACGTTCCGGCGCTCGCGCGAACCGCGCCGCCGGCACCGCGCCGATCTCTTGCCCAACGAAGCGGATGCGGCCGGCGCTGGGATCCAGCAGCCGGGTGATCAGCCGCACCAGGGTGGACTTGCCGCACCCCGATTCGCCCACGAGCCCGACGCACTCGCCCGCGCCGATCTCGAGCGACACGTCGTCGACGGCGTGTAGCCACCCCGCGCCCACGCGAAAGCGCTTCGCGAGCCCCTCGACCTCCAGCC
Source organism: Candidatus Methylomirabilota bacterium (assembly GCA_035281625.1). GTDB lineage: Bacteria > Methylomirabilota > Methylomirabilia > Rokubacteriales > CSP1-6 > DASRWT01. The sequence continues at coordinate 5,073 of DATEDO010000063.1, read as the reverse complement.
GCGTCCCCGTCTGGCTCATATCGGCTTCGCGCAGGCTACCACATGGCCCGGCAGCACCTCGGCGCGCGGCAGGGGTCCGTCGCAGATGGGCGCGTAGCGCTCGCAGCGGGCGTGATATCGACATGGCGGCAGCTCGCCGGTGAGGTCGGGAAGCCCGCCGGGAATCGCCGCCAGCTCCTCCAACCCCCCCGCGGCCTGGGGCGTGGCCGCGATGAGCTTGGCGGTGTACGGGTGCCGCGGATTGGCGAACAGGGCCGCCGTGGGCGCCGACTCCACCACGTGCCCGGCGTGCATGACCACGATGCGATCGGCGTGCTCGGCCGCGAGCGCCAGGTCGTGGGTGATGAGGATGGTCGCCATGCGCGTGCGCCCGGCCAGCTCCCGGATGAGGTCCATGATCGTGGCCTGCGTCGTCACGTCGAGCCCCGTCGTGGGCTCGTCCGCGATCAGCAAGGCTGGCGAGCAGGCCAGGGCAAGGGCGATCATGACGCGCTGGCACATCCCCCCCGACAGCTCGAACGGGTAGGCGGCGTAACGGCGCTCCGGATCCGGGATCTGCACGCGGGCCAGGAGCTCCACCGCCCGGCGCCGAACGTCCGCGCGGGTGACGTTGGCGTGCCGCAGGAGCACGTCTCCGATCTGGCGCCCCACCGGGCGGATGGGATTCAGCGCGGTGCGGGGGTTCTGGAAGATCATGGAGATCTCGCGCCCGCGCTGGAGCGCCAGCTCCGCCTCGCTTGCCGCGAGAAGGTCGAGGCCGCCGAACACCGCCCTTCCTGACGTGATGCGCGCGGATGGATCGAGGATACGGAGCAGCGCCAGCGCGGTGACCGACTTGCCGGACCCGGATTCACCGACCACGCCGACGGTTTCGCCCCGCGCCACCTGGAACGACACGTGCTCCACCGCGCGCACGAGGCCGCCTCGCGTGCGGAACTCCACGGAAAGATCCTGCACCTCGAGCAGCGGGACCGTGCAGGCCGGCACGCTCACGTGCGCCGCCTCGGGTCGATGATGTCGCGCAATCCATCCCCTAGCAGGTTGAAGCAGAACACCGCGACCATGAGGGCGAGTCCGGGAAAGAGCGCGATCCACCACTCGCCGGACAGGATGAAGGATGCGCCCTCGGCGACCAGGATCCCCCACTCCGGCGTGGGGGGCCGCACCCCCAGGCCGATGAAGGCAAGCCCGGCCGCGTTGAGCATGGCCCAGCCCAGGTTGAGCGAGGCCTGCACCATCATGGGGGGCAGGCAGTTCGGATAGACATGGGCGGCGAGGACGCGCACGTCGCCGTTGCCGGCCAGGCGCGCCGCCTCCACGAAGCCCGCCTCCCGGCGGACATTCGCCTCCGCCCGGGCCATCCGCGCGTAGAAGGGCAGGTTGATCACCGCGGTGGCGAGGACGACATTGCTGATGGTGTTTCCGAGCGCGGCCACGATCCCCATGGCGAGCACGAACAGCGGGAAGGCCATGATGGTATCGGTCACCCGCGAAACCACGCGCTCGGTCCACCCGCCCCACATGCCGGCGGCGGCCCCGGCCAGGCTTCCCACGATGAAGGACATCGTCACCGCGGAGAAGGCGATGAGAAGATCGAGCCGCGTTGCCACGACGACGCGGCTCAGCACGTCGCGACCGAGCTGGTCGGTCCCGAACCAGTGGCGCGCGGAGGGAGGCTGGAGCTTGTTGACGGTGTCGGTCTTGAGCGGATCGTAGGGGACCAGTGCCGGGCCAAGGACGGCCAGGAGGAGCAGGAGGAGGAACAGGACAAAGGCGCCCAGGGTCACGGGGTTTTCCGTCACGACATGGCGCACGTGCCGGAACGTGGCGCTCGTCATCCCTCGATCCGTACCCGCGGGTCGATCACACCGTAGAGGATGTCGACGGCGAGATTCAGGAGCACGTAGAGGAACGCCATGGTCAGGATGAACCCCTGCACCGGGGCATAATCCGAGGCGAGGAGAGCCTCCAGCGCGAAGGAGCCGACACCCGGCCACGCGAAGACCTTCTCCACGAGCACGTTGGCGCCGAGCATGAACGAGAAGATCATCCCGAGCGTGGTGATCACCGGGAGCATGGCGTTTCGGAACGCATAGGTGTAGAGCACGGTGCCACGCGAGAGGCCGCTCGCCCGCGCGGTGCGGATGAAGTCGCTCGCGAGCACCCCCAGCATCGACGCGCGCGTCATCCGCGCCAGGGGGGCCAGGACGAATGATGCCATCGTGATCGCCGGCAGAGCCATTTGACGGAGCGCAGCCCGCGCGACTTCGAGGTCCCCCGCGAGGAGGGCATCCACCACGTAGAGGCCGGTGATCCGGGGCGGCGCCGGATACAGCGAATCGAGGCGCCCCATCGGCGACGGCGCCCACCCCAGCAAGTAATAGAAGACGTAGACGAGGATGAGGCCCGTGAAGAACGTCGGCAGGGAGACGCCTGCGGTCGTGAGCACCCGCACCAGCTGGTCCACCCAGGATCCGGAACGCGTCGCGGCGAGCACGCCGAGTGGCAGCGCGGTGCCGACGGCCAGGATGAGCGCGGCCAGGGTCAGCTCGAGCGAGGCGGGCAGGCGCGTGGCCAGCTCCCGCGTCACCGGCTGGCCGGTGGTGACCGACTGGCCCAGATCTCCACGGGCGAGGTCGCGCAGATACACCACGAACTGCTCCGGCAAGCTCTTGTCGAGGCCCAGCCGCGACCGCACCTGCTCGATTGCTTCGCGGGTCGCGGCCATGCCCGCGAAGTAGGCGGCCGGGTCGCCGGGCAGCGCACGCATGAGGAGAAAGGTCACCACGAGCACGCCGACCACCCCGGGCAGGGCGGCGGCCAGGCGCCGCCCGATCAGGCGAAGGAGCGGTTTCACCCCTTCACGAGGGAGCGGAAGTCGAGCTGGACGTGGAACCAGTACTGGTACCCGGTGATGTTCTTCTGCATGGCCACGTCGAGGAAGACCTGCACGTAAGGCAGCCGCGGCACGTCACGCATGGCGACGAGCTGCATGTTCCGCACCTGCCCGGCGTACTTCTTCTGGTCGGTCTCGAAGCGCGCGGCGTCGATCCACTTGTCCATCTCCGCGTTCACGTAGCTCGACGAGTTGAACGTCGCGTTCTGACCGTGGTAGTTCCAGAAGAAGAAGTACTCGGGATAGTTGAGCCATCCTCCGAAGCCGTCCAGGAAGATGGGCATGGTCTTCTTGGTGAGGTTCGCGCGCCAATTGGCGGGCGGGATCTTCTCGATCTGGGCGCGGATGCCGATCTGGGCCAGCGCCTCCTGCACCAGCACCGCGGCCGGCTCGTCCACGGTGGCCCGTCCCGCGTCGTAGTAAAGAGTGGTTTCGAACCCGTTCGGCTGCCCGGCCTCCGCCATGAGCGCCCTGGCCTTGGGAAGATCTCCCATCTTGTACGGAAAGAGCTTGGGGTCGAACCCGAACGTGTTGCTCGCCACCGGCGTGGGCAACAGGATGCCGCGGCCGAAGAAGGCGCTCGAGAAGATCTTCTCGTAGGGCAGCACGTGGGCCACCGCCTGCCGGACCTTCAGGTTGTTGAAGGGCGGATTCACCACGTTCATGCCCACGTAGCGGTGCGAGTTCTCGATGGGGATCCCGGTGACCTTGAGCTTGCCCTCCTTCGCGAGCTCGGCGAAGTCCTTCGGGGGGAGCTCGAAGGAGATGTCGGCATCACCCTTCTCGAGCATGGCCCGGCGCGTCCCCGCCGACGGGACCTCGCGCACGATGACACGCCGGATCCTGGGGAGCGGGCCTGATTTCCACTCGTCGTAGCGGACGTAGATGCTTTCCTGCCCCGGCTTCCACGACTCGAGCTTGTAGGCCCCGCCGCCGGCGTCGTTCTGCTTGAGCCACTCCACGCCCCAGGGATCCTGCGCGGTGGCGTTCTTCTTCACCAGCTTGGAATTGATGACGATGGCCACCGGCACCCCGAGATCGGGGAGAGTGAGCTTGTCCTTCCGGATGAACGCGACCTTGAACGTGGTGTCGTCCACCGCGGTGAACTGTTCGGGGGACTCGAGCGACCCGGCCTTCATCTGGAAGGTGGGGAAGCCGCCGACGGCCACCGCGCGATCGAAGGACCACTTCACGTCGTGCGCGGTGACCGGGGAGCCGTCGTGGAATTTGGCATCCTTGCGCAGCTTGAACGTGACGGACATGCCATCGGGCGCCACCGTCCAGCTCTCCGCTAGCTCGGGCTTGAGGGCGGCGTAGTCGTACATCTTGCCGCCGTCGGGCAAGGCCTTGCTGCCGAACGTCACCAGCCGGTCGTACATGTTCCACGCCGCCTGGTACATCGGTCGGTTCGCGCCGGGCGCGTGAATGTCCATCATGTTGGGCCCGACCTCGGTGACGACGACCAGCGTGTCAGCCCGCCCCTGAGCCAGGGTGACCGCGGGACCTCCCAGCATGAGCACGACGGCGACAGCGAAGATCCGGGGAAGGCGCATGGAAAATCCTCCTGACCTCAGGGCATAGCAACGGCGGGGCCAGCGCGCGGGGTCGACAATTCCACTACTTGCGGGAGGATTGCTGGGCGGAGCCCGCGTCACTGCCCACGCCGCAGGCACGACCGCTTATAGTTTGCGCAGCGTGAGGGGCGGCAGGCCGAAGACCTGGTACCGGCTCCGGCTCCAGAGCGCCTCGGCGGCGGCGGTCAAGAGCGGGGCCGAGGGGGCGAGGACGCGTGCCAGCACCCCGCCCCGGCCAAGCGTGGTGATGCCTACGCGCGCCCCGTCGCAACCCGACGGAAGGCCGGCGGCGACCGCGCGGGCGAGCCCCGGCCAGTCATGATCCGCGGCAGCCGCCACCACGAAGGAGCCCACGTACGCCATTCCTTCCGTCCCGCCCAGACCCGCCCAGAAGGCGTGCCCCGCCAGCCGGGCGCGCTCCAGGAGCACGGGACCGCGCGGATCCCGGATCTCGAGGGCAATGTCGAGCTCGGCGAAGCCCCACATCTCCTCCCGCGCCGGGCGGCCCACCGCCCAGGCGTCCCACACGAGCGCGGTGGCATCCCGGCCGAGCCGAATCTCGGTACGCTGGCGGAGCCGGGCGCCGGGCGACGGGATCAGGTG
>DATEDO010000062.1:0-6769 GCA_035281625.1 Candidatus Methylomirabilota bacterium | reverse complement strand
GGGCCGCGGGGGCAGGGGCATGCCACCGCTCTTGTCGGGCGCCGGGAGACCGCCTTCGAGCTGCACGATCTTGGCGACGCGCCGCGTGTGGCGCTCCTCGCCCGAGAAGCGCGCCTCCAGCCAAGCCCGCGTCACCTCGATGGCGGTGGTCTCGTCGAGTACCCGTGCCCCGAGGCACAGCACGTTGGCGTCGTCGTCCTCCCGGCTTTGCCGCGCGGTGAAGAGATCGTGGCACAGGGCGGCGCGGATGCCGCGAAGCTTGTTGGCGGCGATCGAGGCGCCCACGCCGCTGCCGCACACCAGCAAGCCCGCATCCACGAAGCCGCGCAGGACCGCCTGGCCCACCGCCCGGGCGAAGTCCGGATAGTCCACGGGCTCCGCGGAGAAGGTGCCGAGATCGAGGATGTCATGGCCGTCCGCTTCGAGCGCCGCGGTGAGCGGGCCCTTGAGGGCGAAGCCGGCGTGATCGCAGCCGAGCGCTATACGCATGGGTGAACGGATCCCCGTCGAGATCCTATTCTCTCAGGAGAGGGAAGGACCGACAACGTTGTCGTACAGGCGGCTCTGCCGCTGCCGGGCCTCCGCATAGACGGCATGACGCCCGGCATCGGGGGCGATGGTGGCGCCCAGCCCCACCGGCGGGGGCGCCGGCGCGCCCAGGCCTTCCAGCACGCGCAGCGCCGCGCCCCGGCTGGAGGCCTCCGCCTCGTCCGACATGGTGAGCGGGTGTCCGAGGGCGTCGGCGAGCATGCGGGTCCAGGCCGGCGAGTGCGCGAGCGCGCCGCCCGACGCGACGACCAGGTGGTCGCGCGTGGCCAGCGGGGCCAGCCGCTCGTAGACGAGCGACAGGCGCAGGGCTACCGACTCGAGCAGCGCGGTGACCAGGTCGAGCGGCCCCGTGGCCAGCGACAGGCCGGCCAGCGTGGCGCGCGCGTCGGCGCGCCAGCCGGGACTCCGTTCGCCCGCGAGGAAGGGGAGCGCGGTGAGCCCGTGACGATCGGGCGCGCGCGCGGCGAGGGCCGCCTCCAGGGCTTCGTCGTCGGGCAGGGCGAGGACACTCCGCGCCCATGCGAGGACGTTGCCGCCCTCGGAGGTGGCGCCGCCCACCAGCGGACGCTTGCGGTCTATCTGATAGCGCCAGAGGCCGTTCGGCGCCGCGGGGGCATCATGCGCGACCAGGCGCAGCGCGGCCGAGGTGCCCACGTTCAAGGCGATGCGGTCGCTTCCCGCGCAGTCCGAGCCGAGATTGGAGCAGCCGCCGTCGCCCCAGCCGGGAAACCACGGCACCCGTGCCAGGGCCGGCCAGCGCGCCGCCCACTCCCGCGCCAGTCCCGGCGCCGGCGTATCGTCGATGGGCGGCAGGCGGTCCAGGACGAGGCCGCTCTCGGCGAGGAGCGGGCCGTCCCAGGCCTGGCGGTGCTGATCGAAGAGGCCCGTGCCCGAGGCCATGGACACGCTCGAGCGCAGCGCACCGGTGAGCCGCTGGAGGAGGTACTCGGCGAAGCCGCACCAGGTGACGGCCTGCGCCATCAGATCGGGCCGGCTCGCGCGGAGCCAGGCCAGGCGCGCGGGGTAGTACGAGGCGTGGAGGAGCGCGCCGGTACGCGCATGGATCCCACGCCCGTCGAGCCGGGCGCGCAGCGCGTCGGCCGCGGCCGCGCTGCGCGTATCCGCCCAGGTGAGCACGGGAAGCAGCGGCCTCCCCGCGGCGTCGAGCGCGAGGAGGCTGTGCCAGAACACCGAGGCGCCCACGCCGGCGATCTCCCGGGCGCGCGGACCGGCCCCCGCGAGCGCGGCGTCCACCGCCTGCGCCACCGCAGAGACGAGCGCGTCGGGGTCGAGGACCACCTCGCCGTCGGGCGCGGTGCGGGCGGTATAGGAGACCCGGCCTTCCGCGCCCGGCAGTGGACGCGCCTCCGCGTCGAAGCAGGCGGCGCGCGCGGAGCTGGTGCCGATGTCCAGCGCCATCACGAGCATGGTTGGAGTATATTCAAGGACACCATTTCACGAGCGGAGACCTCCATGACCAGGATCCGAGTGCTGAATCCCCAGGGTGAGCTGCGCGCCGCGACGCACGCCCTGCCCGCGCTGCCGTCGAGCTTGCACGGGCTCACCGTGGGCTTCCTCGACAACAAGAAGCACAACTTCGACCGCCTCGTGCTCGAGATGGGCGAGCTCATGAAGACCCGCTGGGGCGTCGCGCGCGTCGTGCACCGGCAGAAGGCCAACGCCGCCACGCCGGCCGCCCCCGAGATCGTGGAGGCGCTGGCGAAGGAATGCGACGTCGTCTTTGCCGGCTCCGCGGACTGAGGGTCCTGCACGTCGTGGAGTCTCCACGACTCGCTGGAGCTGGCCAAGCAGGGCATCGCGGCGGGGCTGATCTCGACCACGGTGTTCCAGAAGCTCGCGCTGTCCGAGATGGCGGCGCTCGGGGCCACCGCGCTGCCGCTCCTCGTCGTGCAGCACCCCCTGGGCGGCGAGAAGCCCGAGGGGGTGAGCCGGCGCGCCGCCCAGGCGGTGGAGCAGCTCGGTAGCCTGCTCGGCGCCCCATGAGCGCGGCGCCCCCGCCGGAGGCCGCGCCCCGCGAGCTCGAGCTCGCGGAGGAAGAGGTCTTCGAGGAGTTCGTCCGCCGCGGCTGGTGCGACGGGCTCCCCATCGTGCCGCCCACGCCGGAGCGGGTCGCCGCCATGGTGGCGGCGGGGGGCCTGGAACCCGCGAGGTCCTTCGGGGTCATGCCGCCGCTGTGGCGCGAGTGCACGGTGGAGAAGATCGCGATCAACGCGGTGATGGCGGGGTCTGTCCCCGCGCACTTCCCCGTCCTGCTCGCCGCCGTCCAGGCGCTGCTCGACCCCGCGTTCAATCTCTACGGGGTCCAGGCCACCACCCATCCGGTGGCCCCGCTGCTGATCCTGAACGGCCCCGGCGCCGAGCGGCTGGGGATGCACTCGGGCTCCGGGTGCTTCGGTCCCGGCTTCCGCGTCAACGCCACCATCGGCCGCGCCATCCGGCTCGTGCTCATGAACGTCGGCGGCGGCTGGCCCGGCCGTCACGACATGGCCACGCAGGGGAGTCCGGCGAAGTTCTCCTTCGCCATCGCGGAGGCCGAGGCGCTGAGCCCCTGGGCTCCGCTCCACGTGAGCCTGGGCTTCGCGAAGGAGCAGACGGTGGTGACGATGTTCGGAGGTGAGGCGCCCCACAACGTGAACGACCACGTGGGCACCACCGCGCCCGGCATCCTCAACAACGTGGCCGACGTCGCGGCCACGCTCGGCTCCAATGTCGGCTGGTACTTCTCGCAGAGCCAGCTCCTCGTCGTGCTCGGCCCGGAGCACGCCGCCACCGTCGCGGCCGACGGATTCACGCGGGAGGACGTGAAGCGCTTCGTGTACGAGCACGCGCGGATGCCCCTGGGACGGCTCAAGCTCGGCGGCATGTACGGGATCCATGACTGGCCGCTGTGGATGCAGAAGGTCACCGACGACGCGCAGATGCTCCCGCTGGTGCCGTCGGTCGACGACGTGTACGTGATGGTCGCGGGGGGGCCGGGCAAGCACTCCGCGGTGATCCCCAACTGCACGTTCAGCCGCGCGGTCTCGCGGGTCGTGGACCGGGTCTAGCCCCAGGGCGGGGACGGAGAAGCGCCGCTGCGCGAGCGCATCTTCTGCTGGACGCTGATCGGACTGGCGCTGGGGGTGAGCGTCGTCGCCACGCTGGACGCTCGGCGCACCATCGGGCAGACCTTCCCCGGGTTCGGCGTGATGGATCTGCTCTACGTCGCCCCCGGCGGGGTCACCAAGGGTGGGCTGGCTCCGTTCGACCACGTCCACGCCGTCAACGGTCAGCTCGTCAGATCCGGGCACGAGCTTCAGGCCGAGGTCCGCCGGCACCCGGCCGGCACCAAGATCAACTACCTCGTCAGCCGGCGCGGCCAGCTGGTTGAGGTCGCCGTCCCGAGCCGCGTCCTCACGGAGCACGATTTCCACCGCTACCTGCTGGACGGGCTGTTGCCCTCGCTCCTCTACCTCGGCCTGGCGATCGTGGTGCTGGCCCTGCGCCCGGGCCGGCCCGACACGCGCGTGTTCCTCTTCTTCTGCCTCACCTGGTTCTGCACCGCCGGGCTGTTCGTGGACTCCTGGCTGACCTACCGCTTCAGCATGCTGTTCCTCACCGCGTGGGCCTTCGCGCCCGCCGCGTACCTTCACATCGCCGCCCGGTTCCCGCGCACCCGGTCCGTCGTGCGCCGGTGGCCGTGGATCATTCCCGCCTTCTACGCGCTGTCGGCGGCGTTCGCGATCCTGTTCAACGCGCCGACGATCCGGGTCCCGATGCTGGTGCCCGCCCTCGCGGCAGGCTACTGGGCCTCGGCGCTCTTGATCCTCACCCTCGCGCTGCTCCGCGCCGCGCGCCGGAGCGAGAGCCCGCTGGTGCGCCAGCGCGCCCGCGTGCTCGCGGTAGGCTTCATGGCCGGCCCGCTCCTCCCCGTGATCGGCACCGCGGTGGAGGTGGCGACGGGGAGGGAGGTGCCGTACCTGGAGCAGCTGTGGCGACTGAACTTCCTGTTCCCGCTCGCCGTCGCCTACGCCATGATCCGCTACGATCTCTTCGACATCCGCTCGCTCATCCGCGCGAGCACGGTGTACGCGGCGGTGACCGGCCTGGTGGTGGCGGCATACGCCGGCGCCATCGTGGTGGTGGACCTCGTCCTCTCCGGCCTCGGGATGGGGTCGTCGCGGCTCCTGCCCGCGGCGGTGGTGGCGCTCGCGGTGGTGCTATTTCTGAATCCGGTCTACCTCCGCGTGCAGCGGCTCGTGGACCGGCTGTTCTTCCGCGGCCGTCTCGACGTGCAGCAGACCATGGAGCGCATGGCCGACTCCATGACCACCCTTCTCGACCTGCCTCGGATTGTCCTCGTCATCAGCGAGACCGTCGAGACCCTGCTTCGTCCGGAGGGGCACGCGCTGCTGATCCTCGATGAAAGCGTCGGCGCCTTCCGTCCCATGGGCGCCGATCGCGGGGCCTACCTCGCGGTGCCCGCGGACGCCCCGCTCGTGCGGGCGCTGGCGCGCCGGCCGCTGCCCCTCACCCGCGAGCGCCTCGCCGAGGACCCCGACTTGTGGGCCTTCCGCGACGACTGCCTGGCCGCCTTCGAGGGCCTCGGCGCGGTGCTGGTGGTGCCGGTGGTGTTCCGCTCGCGCGTCACCGGGCTCCTGTGCCTCGGACCTCGGCCGTTCGGCGCGCCGTACACCGCCGAGGACCTCCGCCTCACCCGCGTCCTCGTGAATCAGAGCGCGGTGGCGCTGGAGAACGCCAAGGCCTACACCGCCCTGGAGACGGCGCACGCGGACCTCCAGTCCGCGCTGCGGCGGGTGCAGATCCTCGAATCCATCCGCGCCAACCTCAACAAGTTCGTCCCCCGCACCGTGCAGGACCTCATCGAGCAGGCGCCCGACGCTCCCCTGCTCGAGAAGCGGGAAGTGGACGTGACGGTGCTGTTCGTGGACATCGCCGGCTACACGCGGCTCAGCGAGCGCTTCGATCTCGCGCGGGTGAACGAGCTGGTGGAGCGGTACTTCGGCGCCTTCCTCGACGAGATCCACCGCCAGGGCGGCGACGTCAACGAGACGGCGGGCGACGGCCTCATGGTGCTCTTCCAGGGTCCCGACGGGACGGCCCACGCGCGCGCAGCCGTGCTCGCCGCGGAGGGCATGCTGCGCCGGGCCCAGGCCATCAACGCGGAGCTCGCCGATCTCGCCGAGCCTATCCGGCTCCACGTGGGCGTGAACTCCGGCACCGCTGCCCTGGGCGCCACCAAGATCGAGGGCACCGCGGGGACCCGCTGGACCTACACCGCCTCGGGGCCCGTCACCAACGTCGCCGCGCGCCTGGCCGCTCTCGCCGACGGCGACGCGGTGGTGATCGGGAGCGAAACGGCGCGGCGCCTCGACGGTCTCGTCGTCATGCAGGACTGGGGCGAGCGCCGGCTCAAGAACGTGGAGGAGCCGGTGCGGGTGTACGCGATCGCTGTCGCAGTTCCTGCCACGGGGTAGGCCGACGGCTGGCGCTTAGCGTCCCGCGTTTATCGCGAGCAGTGCGATTCCGCCGATTAGAAGGGCGCCGCCGGCTGCGCCGGCCGCGCCGAGGGTTTCGCCGAAGACGAGGACGCCCAGGAGCGTGGCGGTGAGCGGCTCGAGCAGGGAGACGATGCCTGCGGCCGTCGCGGGCGCCCGTTGAAGTCCGGCGGTGAAGAGCACGTACGCGAGGGCGGTCGGCACCACTCCGAGGTAGACGAGGAGGGGCCACGCCTCCGCGAACGGCCGGCGGATCGGGCCGGCGCCGAGCAGCGCGGGCGTGATCAGGATCGCCGCCGCGGAAAACGTCAGCGCGGCGAGGGGCAGCGGCGCCATCCGACCGAGGAGCCGCTTGGTACCCACCGCATAAACGGCGTAAGATAGCCCGGCGCCGAGGGCGAGGAGGCTGCCAATGCCGAAGCGCCCCGCGATCGCGTCGACTCCGCGCGGGCCCACGACGAGGAGCGCGGTGCCTGCCACCGCGAGCCCGAGCGAGACACGCACGCTGACGGCGAGGCGCTCGCCCAGGGTGAGGGTGGCGAGCAGGGCGATCAGAATCGGCGCCGAGCAGATGGCGAGCAGCGCGGCCACCGCGACCCCGGTGAGGGTGACCGCCCAGAAGAAGCAGAGCTGATAGGCGGCCATCGCGGCGGCGGCGGCGACCAGCGCGAGCCAGTCGGCGCCGTGGAGGCGGCCGCGGG
>DATEDO010000061.1:0-9788 GCA_035281625.1 Candidatus Methylomirabilota bacterium | reverse complement strand
CGCGGCGCTCGGGGCGGGCGCGGCGGGGCTTGCCGTGCCGCGGCGCTCGGGGCGGGCGCGGCGGGGCTTGCCGTGCCGGGGAAGATCTGCGGAAGCGGCGATTGCGCGCCCGCCGTCCCCGCGATGAGGAGCGGCGCGAGCCCGAGGATCGCGAGCAGGCGGCGCGCGGTCAGGCCGGTCATGCGCCGATGATACCCGCGCCGGGAGAGGGCCGCGACGAGATCCGCGGGCGCTAGAGCCGCGCCGCCACGACGGACGGGATGCGGTCCCGCCAGGGGGCGGCCGCCTCGAAGGCCGCCGCCGCGCGGAGCACCGCCGCCTCCTGCCGCCGCCGGCCCACGATCTGCAGCCCCACGGGCAGGCCGCTGGCGGTGAACCCGCACGGCACCGAGATCGCGGGCAGCCCGGTGAGGGTGATGGCGTACGTGAGGAAGAACCACTGGGTGTAGTTCTCCGCGCGCTTGCCGTTGATCTCGGTGGGCCACGCCTGCTCCACCGGGAACGGCGGCACCGCCACGGTGGGCAGGACGAGGAAATCGCGGGTCGCCATGAACTTGCGGACGCGATGCCACAGCTCGGTGCGGGCGGTCTGGGCGCGCGCGATGTCACGCGCGCTGAGGGCCAGCCCCTGCTCGATGTTCCACACCAGCCCCTTCTGCATCTTGTCGCGCCACTTGGGCAGCTTGTCGGCGTGACGGGCGACCATGGAGAGCCCGCGGGTCCCCAGCACGATGTCGTTGACCTCGGCGAAGTCCGGCGAGGCCGACTCCACCCGGGCCCCGAGCGACCGGAACACGCGGGTGGCGCCGTGGGCGACGCGGGCCACCTCGGCCTCCACGGGGATGAGGCCGTTGAGGTCGGGAGTCCATGCGATGCGCAGGCCCTTCAGGGACGGCGACTTGACCGCTTGCAGGAACGCGCGGGTATCGACGTCGTAGGAGAGCGGCGCCCGGTCGTCCGGCCCCGCCATGACCGACAGCATGAGGGCGATATCGGCGACCGTGCGCGCCATGGGCCCCGTCACCGACAGGGAATCCCACGCGAGGTGGTTGGGATATTCCGGCACGAGCCCGGGGGTGGTGCGGAAGCCCACCACGCCGCAGAACGCCGCCGGGGTGCGGAGGGAGCCCCCGAGATCCGAGCCCTGGGCGAGGGGGCCCATGCCGGTGGCCAGCGCCACCGCCGCGCCGCCGCTCGAGCCGCCGCAGGTGAGCGCGGGATCCCAGGGATTCCGCGTGGCGCCGAACACCGCGTTGAAGGTGTTGCCGCCTGCCCCGAACTCCGGGGTGTTGGTCTTGGCGAACACGATGCCGCCCGCCGCCTTCAGGCGCTCGACCACCAGCGAGTCCTCGGTGGGCACATCGTGCTCGTGGATCTTGGAGCCCCACGTGGTGCGGATGCCCTTGGTGGGCGTGAGGTCCTTGATGGACACGGGTACGCCGAAGAGCGGCGGCAGCGCCCGGCCCCGCTTCATGCCCGCGGTGGCCTTCCGCGCCTCGGCGAGGGCGGAGTCGCGGGCCACGGTGACGCACGCGTTGACGGCGGGGTTCACGGAGTCGAGCCGCGCCAGCACCGCCTGCATGACTTCCAGCGGGGACACCGCCCGTGTGCGGTAGAGGCGGGCCAGCTCGGTGGCCGGGGTGTAGCAGAGGTCGCGTGGGCTCACGGGCGGGTCTCCGATCGGGCGGGCTACAGGACCTTGCGGGGATCGAGCGCGTCGCGGAGTCCGTCGCCGATGTAGTTGATGGAGAGCACGGTGAGGAAGATCGCAGTGCCGGGGAACAGCGCCCAGTGCGGCGCGAAATCGAGGTTGTCCTTCGCGTCGAAGAGGATGCGGCCCCAGGTGGGGATGTCGGGCGGGAACCCGAGCCCGAGGAAGGACAGCGACGACTCCGCTATGATGGCCGCGGCCACGTCGATGGTCCCGGCCACGATGACCGGGCCCACCGAGTTCGGCAGGATGTGGCGGACCATCTGGCGGACGGGCGCAGCGCCGAGGCCGCGCGCGGCTTCCACGAACTCCTTCTCGCGCAGGGACAGGAACTGCGCGCGCACCAGCCGCGCCACCGGCATCCAGCGGAGCCCGCCGATCACCGCGACGATGAGGACGAAGACGCCCACCTCGGGGCCCAGCGTCTTCTTCAAGGCGTCGCGGAAGAGGTACACGATCAGGAGGAGCAGGGGGAGTCCGGGCAGGGACAGGAAGAGGTCGGTGATGCGCATCAGGACGTGGTCCATGGTGCCGCCGAGGAAGCCGGCGAGCGCGCCCACCGCGGTACCCACGATGATGGCGATGAGCATGGCGGAGAGCCCCACCGCGAGGGAGATGCGCCCGCCGTAGAGCATGCGCGCGAGCACGTCCTGGCCGAGATCGTCGGTCCCGAAGGGATGCGCCCACGAGGGGCCCTTGAGCTTGGCCTTGAAGTCGATCTCGTCGATGGGGACGCGATAGACCATGGGGCCCACGAGCACGGCCACGACCATGGACACGAGGATCACCGCGCCGACCACGGCGAGGCGGTGCCGGCGAAACCGCCGCCAGGCCTCAGCGGTGAGAGAGGAGCTGGGCCGCCGGGACACGAAGGGCGCCCCCGCGAGGGCGTCCGCGGCTTCCCTAGCGGTACGAGATGCGGGGATCGAGCCAGCCATAGAGGATGTCCGCCACGAGGCTGAAGATCACCACCAGCGCCGAGAAGACGAAGGTGATGGCCATGACCACGGGGGTGTCGTTGGCGAGGATGGAGCTGATGAGGAGGGAGCCGATGCCGGGCACCCGGAAGATCTGCTCGGTGATGAGGGCGCCCGCGAAGATGGTGGGCACCTGCAGCGACACGAGGGTCACCACCGGGATGAGGGCGTTCCGCACCACGTGCTTCACGATGGTGATGCGCTCGGCGAGCCCCTTGGCGCGCGCGGTGCGCACGTAGTCGAGCTGGATCACGTCGAGCACCGCGGAGCGCATGAAGCGGGTCATGGAGGCGGCCTGGGCGAGGCCGAGCACGGCGACCGGCATGATGGCCTGGCGGATGTGCTCCCACCACCAGCGCCAGCCCGTCGCGGTGATGTCGGCGCGGTAGATGAAGGGCAGCCAGTCCAGATAGATGCTGAAGAACAGGATGAAGAGGAGGCCGGTGAAGAAGGTCGGGAGCGAGAAGCCCAGGAAGGCGCAGGTGGTGGCGATCTGATCGAACAGCGAGTACGGACGCGTCGCCGAGTACACCCCGATGGGAATGGCGATGAGAAGCCCGAGGAGCTGGGCGGAGCCGATCACCGCGATGGTGGTGGGCAGCCGCTGGAGGATGAGCGTCGACACGTCGACCCGGCTGACGAACGAGAAGCCCCAGTCGCCCTTGAGCATGGCGGTGAACCACCGGACGTAGCGCACCGCGATGGGATCGTCCAGGCCGAACTGGGCCCGGAGGTTCATGCGCACCTCGGGCGGCACGTTGGGGTTGGTGGCGAGCTCTTCGAAGGGATCGCCCGGCGCCATGGCGAGGATGGTGAACAACACGAGGCTGATCCCGGCGAGGACCGGGATCAGGATCAGGAGCCGCCGGAGGAGGTACTTGGACATCGCTGCGGGAGGCGGGCCCGGCCCCCGGGGGGAGCCGGGCCCGCCGGCGCCCCGTCTAGCCCTCGCGGTACCAGCTGTGCAGCGCCCAGAAATCGGAATCCCAGCCGCTCTGCTCCATCCGCAGCGTGTTGCTGACCGCGGCCACGCGGGGACGGAACACGACGGGGACGACCACGATGTTCTGGATCACCAGCTCGTTCATCTTGATGAAGAGCGCGGCCCGCTTCACGGGATCGAGCTCGGACTCCGCGGAGCGGAACAGCTTGTCGTACTCCTCGCTCCTCCACCGCGTGATGTTACGACCCTGCCACTTGTTGTCCTTCGACGCGGCCTCCCACGACGTGAATTGCAGCATGAACAGCTCGGGATCGGGCTGCGTCATGGTCGTGGTGTACATCTGGATGTCGGTCTGGAACTTCGCGTAGGTGTCGGGGTTGCCGATGTCGGACGAGAAGTACACCGACGCGGTGACCGACTTGAGCTCCATTTCGATGCCGGCCTTCCCCGCCGCCTGCTTCACGATGGCCTGCGTCTTCTGGCGGGGCTGGTTGATCGAGGTCTGGTAGAGCATCTTCAGGCGCTTGCCGTCCTTCGTCCGGATGCCATCGGAGCCCTTCTTCCAGCCCGCCGCCTCGAGGATCTGGCCGGCCTTCTCCACGTTGAACTCGAACTTCGTCGCCTTGGAGGCGAAGCGCGACGGCTGATTGAGGAAGTTCGCGGTGGCGATGCCGGTGCGGCCGTAGATCTGCTCCTGCACGGACGCGCGGTCGACCAGGAGGTTGAGAGCCTGGCGCACCGCCGGGTCGGTGTTGAACGGATGCGGCGCCTTGAGGCTGGACCGCTCGCCGTCGACGTCCTTGTTGGGGTCGGTGAAGTTGACCTGGATGTGCTCGATGTTGCCGCCCGACACGATGTCGGCCTTGCCCTTGCCGCCCTGCTCCATGCGCTTGAGGTGCTCGTCCTCGACCTGCATGTTCCAGGCGTAGTCGAACTCGCCGGTCTGGATCACCGCCCGCGCCGCCGAGATCGCGTCCCCGCCGCCCTTCATCTCGATGGTATCGAAGTAGGGGCGGTTCGCCATGTGGTAGCCGGAGAAGAGCTCACCCCGCACGATGTCGCCGGGCTTGAAGTCCACGTACTTGAAGGGCCCGGTCCCGATGGGCTTGAGGTTTGCCGGCGCCTCCCGGGACTTGTCACCCTTGAAGGCCTCGAACGCGTGCTTGGGAAGGATCATGCCGCCCACGCCGCAGAACGCGTCGGCCCAGAACGGAGTGGGCTTCTTGAACGTCACCTTGATGGTGTGGCTGTCGATCTTCTCGACCTTCAGGTCCTTGTAGGTGTTGATGTTGCGGGAGGCGGTGGCGGGGTCGGCGACGAACTCCGCGGTGAAGACGCAGTCGTCGGCGGTGAAGGGCTTCCCGTCGTGCCATACCACGCCCTTCTTGAGCTTCCACGTCACCGAGCGCCCGTCCTTGGCCACGCCCCCGTTTTGCAGGCTGGGGATCTCGGCGGCGAGGTTCGGGATCAGGTTGCCATCGGGATCCCAGGAGGCGAGGGGCTCGTAGAAGATGCGCGAGCCGTCCTGATCCTTGGTGCCGGTGGCGAAGTGGGGGTTCAGCAGCGTCGCGCCCTGCCACCACAGGGCCTTCAGCGGGCCGCCGCCCCCACGCTTGGTGGGCTTGTACGGGACCGCCTTGGCCTGGGCGTGGGCGACGCCGGCGGACGCCAGCAGCTGGCTGGCCATGGGGGCGGTGAGCCCGAGGCCCACCATCATCTGCACGAAGCTGCGGCGGCTGAGCCGCCCGGCTTTGACGTGGCCGATCAGCGATCGAAGGTCACGCTCTTCCATTAAAGGTCCTCCTGGGGGGTCGACGGCGACCGGCCACAATGGCTCTGGGACGGTCCCATCCTTATATGCTGCATGGGCGAAACTGTCAAGGGCGGCGGGGGGTTCCGCCGCCCTTGAGGCGTCCCGGGGTTGACGACCGGAGAGACTCAGGCCTCCTTGTGCCAGTAGGGCAGGCGCCAGAGGGTCCCGTCCCACCCGGTGAGGTCCATGCCGCGCAGCTTGGTGCTCGAGCCGGACACGCCGTTGCGCCACAGCACAGTCATGACCGCCACGTTCTGGATGACAAGGTCGTTCATCTTGATAAACAGCGCGGCGCGCTTCACCGGATCCACCTCGCCCTCCGCGGCCCGGTAGGCCCGGTCGTACTCCTCGTTGCGGAAGCGCGTGATGTTCCGGCCCTGCCAGCTGTTGGCCTTCTGCGACACCTCCCACGAGCAGAACTGCAGCATGAACGGCGCGGGATCGGGCGCGGTCATCGTCGTGTTGTACATCTGCAGATCAGCGTAGAAGTGGGGGTAGGTGTCCGGGTTGGCGGGGTCGGACGAGAAGAATACCGACGCCACCACCGACTTCAGCTCGATCTCGATGCCGGCCTTCGCTGCGGCCTGCTTCACGATCTGCTGGGTCTTCTGCCGCGGGGCGTTGATGGAGGTCTGGTAAAGGAACTTCAGCCGCTTCCCGTCCTTGACCCGCACGCCGTCGCCCCCGCGCTTCCACCCCGCCGCGTCCAGGATCTGATTGGCCTTGTCGATGTTGAACTCCCAGCGGTTGTTCTTGGAGTGGAACCGCGACGGCGCGTTGAGGAAGTTGGCAGTGGTCTGCCCCCCGCGCCCGTAGATCTGCTCGTGCACCGCCGAGCGGTCGATGAGGTAGGTGAGGGCCTGGCGGACGGCGGGGTCGGACAGGGTGGGGTGCGCGGTCTTGATGCTCGAGCGCTCCCCGTCCACCTCGGTCCACGGGTCGGTGGTGTTGCACTGGATGTGCTCGGGATTGCCGGTGGGCCAGATGTTCACGCGGCCCTTCCCGCCCTGCTCCAGCCGCTTGAGAATGTCGTCCTCCACCTGCAGGTTCCACGCGTAGTCGAACTCGCCCGTCTGCAGCACCGCGCGCGCCGCCGAGGCGGCATCCCCGCCGCCCTTCATCTCGACGCTGTCAAAAAACGGGCGGTTCATGACGTGGTAGGCGGGATTGATGTCGGCGCGGACCACGTCGCCGGGGCGGAAGTCGACGTACTTGTACGGCCCGGTGCCGACGGGCTTGAGGTTGGCGGGCGCCTCGCGGGACTTGTCGCCCTTGTAGGGCTCGAATACGTGCTTGGGGATGATCATGCCCCGCACGCCGCAGAACGCGTCGGACCAGAAGGGCTGAGGCTTCTTGAACGTCAGCTTGACGGTATGGCTGTCCACCTTGTCGATCTTGCTGATCTCGGTGTAGGACCCCGTGGTCACCGTCTTGTTGGCGGGGTCCATCACGAACTCGTAGTTGAAGACCACGTCATCGGCGGTGAAGGGCTTGCCGTCGTGCCACTGGACGCCCTTCTTCAGCCGCCACGTCACCGAGGTGAGGTCCTTGGCGAGCCCGCCGTTGGTCACCGTGGGCAGCTCGGCGGCCAGCACGGGGACGACGTTGCCGTCGGGATCGAAGCCGGCCAGCGGCTCGTAGAAGATCCGCGAGGCGTCCTGGTCCTTGGTGCCGGTGGCGAAATGCGGGTTGAGCAGGGTGGGGGCCTGCCACCAGAGCATGCGCAGCTGGCCGCCGCCCCCACGCTTGGTGGGGACGAAGCTGCTGCCCTGGGCATGAGCGCGCGGCACCCCCGCGAAGTCCAGCATCTGGGCAGCCATCGGCCCGGTGAGGCCCAGGCCGACCATGGTGTGGACGAAGGCGCGACGGCTCATGCGCCCCGCCTTGACGTCGCCGATCATCTCGCGCAGGGCATGCTCGTCCATGGGAACCCCCTCCGGGTAGGTTGGTTAACTTCTTATACGAGTGGCCTTCGGGCGCTGTCAAGAACACGGGGTCGCCGGCACTCACGGCGCCAGCCAGTCGGCCAGCCCCTCCATCGTGGGGAAGTCGCGCAGCGGGCGGGCATCGCCCCCGGGTTTCTCGCGCTTCCGATTGATCCACGCAGATGGGATCGCGAGCGCCGCACAGGGGCTGATGTCGTGGTGGTAGCTCTGCGCGGCGTGCAGCCACCTCGCGTCCCCGACGGCGGCGCGCGCGGCGACGAAGTGGCCGTGCTCCGGCTTGTAGCTGCCGACCTGCTGGGCGGTGATCACCAGCTCGAAGGGCACGAGGAAGTGCCGCCGGGTCCAGGCCAGGAGATCGTCGTCGACATTGGACAGGATGCCCAGCCGGTAGCCGGCGGCGGCGAGCCGGCGCAGGCCCGGGTTGGTGTCGGGAAACGGCGGCCACGCGCGCACGCTCTCGGCCAGGAATCCCGCGCGCTCCGGCCGGAGCGGCCAGCCGAGCCGCGCGGCCGCGCGGCGCGCCGTCTCGGCGAGAACCTCGCGATACGGGCGGTAGGGCTCGCGCTCGACGTCGCGCTCCAGCTCGCCGTAGAGACGCAGGGCGGCCTCGAGGTCGAGCGGAGTCCCGCTTCGGACCGCCTCCGCCGCGAAGGCGGCGCGGATGCCCCCCTCCCAGTCGATGAGGGTGCCGTAGCAGTCGAAGGTGACGATGTCGAAGAGCCGATCGGCCATGCGGCGCCTCGCTCAGGCCTCCATTCGCCAGTGGGCCACGTTCCAGAGGTTCGATTCCCAGGGCGAGATCTCGACGCCGCGGAGCCGCGACGACACCGCGGTCGCCTCGTTGCGCCACAGGATGGGGATGACCACCCCCTCGCGGATCACCAGGTCGTTCATGCGGATGAAGAGGGCGGCGCGCCTGGCGGGATCCATTTCACCCTCGCTGGCGCGCCACAGCCGGTCGTACTCCTCGTGCTTCCAGCGCCCGGTATTGGTCAACGTCCACTTGTTCTCCCGGGACGGAATCTGCCACGAGGTGAAGCGCTCCATGAAGAGCTGCGGGTCGGGGCGGCCCATCAGGACCTGATACATCTGGATGTCGGCGGAGAAGTGCCGCACCGTGTCCGGGTTGGCCACATCGGAGGAGAAGTAGGCGGAGGCGACCACCGACTTGAGCTCGACCTCGATCCCCACCCGCGCGCACGCCTGCTTGACGATGGCCTGGGTCTTCTGCCGGGGCGCGTTGATGGACGTCTGGAACAGGAGGCGGAGGCGGCGGCCGTCCTTCGCCCGGACGCCGTCGGTCCCGCGCTTCCAGCCCGCCGCCTCGAGGGCGGCCACCGCCTTGTCGGGGTTGAATTCCCAGCGCGTTCCGCCGGAGCGGTAGCGCGCCGGCATCACGAGGAAGTTGGGCGTGGGCTCGCCCTGCCGGCCGTAGATCTCCGTCTGTATGGTCTTGCGGTCCACGAGGAGCGCGAGGGCCGTGCGCACGGCGGCATCCGAGAGGAGCGGATGCGTGGTCTTCGCGCTCGAGCGCTCGCCCTCCACTTCTCGCCACGGGTCAGAAAAGTTCAGCTCGATGAACTCGGTGCTGCTGCCGGGGGTGAAGAGCACGCGGCCCTTCGCGCCCGGGCCCTCCAGGCGCCGCAGCAGCTCGTCCTCCACCTGCATGTTCCACGCGAAGTCGTACTCGCCGGTCTGGAGCACCGCCCGCGCCGCCGAGGCGGCGTCGCCGCCCCCCTTCATCTCCAGGGTCTCGAAGTGGGGACGCCCCGCGAGGTGATAGCCGGGGAAGCGCTCGGCGCGCACGGTGTCGCCGGGCCGAAAGTCCACCGCGCGAAACGGGCCCGTGCCGACCGGCTTGAGGTTCGCGGGGGACTCGCGTGAGGCGCTCCCGCGATGACGCTCGAAGACGTGTCGGGGGAGGACCATGCCTCCGCTGCCGCAGAAGGGCCCCGCCCAGTAGGGGGTGGGGCGCTTGAAGACCACCTTCACGGTGTGGTCGTCCACCTTCTCCACGCGCTCGAGGTCCCGGTAGCTCGAGATCGTGGTGGCGGCGGTGGCGGGATCGGCCGCGTACTCCCACGTGAAGACGCAGTCCTCCGCGGTGAGCGGCCGGCCATCGTGCCACGTCACGCCCTTCTTGAGCCGCCACTGCGCCCAGGTGCCGTCGCGGGCGAGGCCGCCGTTGTCCCGCGTGGGGATCTCGGCGGCGAGCTGCGGCACCAGCGTGCCGTCGGCCTCGAAGGCCGCCAGCGGCTCGTAGAAGATGCGCGCCGCCGCCACGTCCTTCACGCCGGTGGCGAGGTGCGGGTTCAGGATGGTGGGCGCCTGCCAGTAGAGGAGGCGCAGGGCGCCGCCACGCCGGCCCGGTGCGGGCGCCTGCGCGCGCGCCGGGCGC
>DATEDO010000060.1:0-2799 GCA_035281625.1 Candidatus Methylomirabilota bacterium | reverse complement strand
CTCGGTGTCCTGCCTCGTCGTCGACGGCGACGTCTGGGTGCGGCTGCTCGCGCGGGCGCCCTCCCGGGCGCTGGCCGAGGCCGCGCTCCAGGAGGCGGAGGGTCCGCTGCGCGCGGCGCTCGGCCGCGACTGCTATGGCGCCGACGGCGAATCGCTGGAGGAGTCGGTCGGCGCCCTCCTGCGCGCCCAGGGCCTCACCGTCTCCACCGCCGAGTCCTGCACGGGCGGACTGGTCGCTCATCGCCTCACCAATGTCCCGGGCTCCTCGCGCTACATGGAGCGCGGCGTGGTCGTCTATTCGAACGAGGCCAAGGAAGAGCTCCTGGGCGTGCCCCGCGACCTCCTGCGGGCGCACGGCGCGGTGTCGGCCCCGGTGGCCGACGCCATGGTGCGTGGGATCTGCCGGGTGGGCGGCACCGCGTGTGGTCTGGCCATCACCGGGATCGCCGGGCCGGACGGCGGCAGCGCGGAGAAGCCGGTGGGCACGGTCTTCATCGGGGTGGCGAGCCCCGCCGGCGTGGAGGTGCGGCGGTTTCGCTTCCCGGGCGGGCGCACCGCGGTGAAGTGGCAGTCGGCGCAGGCCGCTCTCGACATGCTGCGCCGCGCCCTTTCCCCCTGATGGCGCGGGCCTTCGTCGCGCTCCTTCTCACCGACGAGGTGCGGCAGGCGGTCGTGGCGGTGCTGGACGAATTACGACCCCTCAGCCGAGCGGTGGCGTGGGTGCCGCCGGTCAACCTTCATCTGACCCTGCACTTCCTGGGCGAGCAGAGCGAGCCGCGGCTGAGCGAGGCCCTGGACGCTCTCGACGAGGCGGCCTCGGCCTGCCCGCCCTTCGAGGTGGCGCTGCACGGCCTCGGCGCCTTTCCCGGCCTGGAGCGGCCCCGCATCCTCTGGCTGGGGCTCGCCGAGGGCGCCCTGGCGGCGAAGGGCCTGCAGGCTCGGCTGATGGCGGCCCTCGCCGCCCGCGGCTTTCCCCCCGCAGAACGGCCCTGGCACCCGCATCTGACCCTGGGCCGGGTGCCCGACGAGCGCCGGTGGCGGCGGGAGGGCGGCGCGGCGCTGCGCCAGGCGGTCACGCGGGCGGGCAGCCTCGCGGTGGCCCGCCTGCCCGTGCGGGCCCTATCCCTCATGACGAGTGAGCTTTCGCGCTCCGGCGCGCGCTACACCGAGCGGGCGAGCCGGTCGCTGGGCGGCCTCGCTGGTTGATCGAACAGCGCCTGGTTGCTATGCTCGTTTGGACGATGAGGAGGCCATGAGCGGGCCGTCGGAGGTCCCCGGTACGAGCGAGGCCGACGCCCTCCCGCCCGCCAGGCGGCGGCTGCGGCTGTCGCTCAAGGTCAAGCTGAGCCTGGTCATCATCGCCCTCGTCTTCCTGACCGTCAGCCTGGTCAGCGCCTTCCTGATCCGCGCCGAGCAGCAGACCCTCACCGACGAGATGACCAAGCGCGGCCTCACCATCGCCGAGAACCTCTCCGCCGGCGCCAAGAGCTCGCTGCTCGCCTCGGACGAGCTCACGCTGAACGTGCTCGTCAAGGACGCCATGAAGGATCGCGACGTGGCCTACGTGGCCATCGTCGACGAGAACGGCACCGTCCTCGCGCACTCCGACGTGGGGGAGATCGGCAAGCCCATAGCGCGGCCGGCCGGGTTCGAGAAGCTCGGCACCGAGCCGCTCATCCGCACCTACAAGCTCAAGCCCTACGGCGAGGTCATCGACTTCGCGATGCCGCTGGTGTTCAGCGACACGCCGGTCGGCGCGCTCTACCTGGGCTTCTCCAAGCAGACGATCACCGCCGCCCTCGCGCGCGCGTTCCGGCGCGCGGTGGTGATCACGGGGGCGATGGTGGTGGTGGGCGTGCTCGGCGCCATCGGGCTCTCGAATCTCCTGTCGCGCCCCATCTTCCGGCTCGTCCGCGGCACGCGGGCCATCGCCCAGGGCGACTTCAACGTCAGCCTCCCGGTGACGTCGGGCGACGAGCTGGGCGTGCTCACCGACTCCTTCAACCAGATGGCGCGCAGCCTCCGCGAGAAGGAGGCGATCAAGCACGCCTTCACCCGGTACGTCGCCCGGGAGGTGGTGGAGGAGATTTTGAAGGACCCCGAGCATCTCGTGCTCACCGGCGAGCGGCGCGAGGCCACCGTGCTCTTCTGCGACATCCGGGGCTTCACCCCGATGTCGGAGCGGATGTCGCCCGAGGACGTGGTCCTCCTCCTCAACGAGTTCTACACGCTCATGATCGAGACGGTGTTCAAGCACGACGGCACCCTCGACAAGTTCCTGGGCGACGCGGTGATGGCCGTCTTCGGAGCGCCCATCGCGCATCCCGATCACGCCAAGCGCGCGGTGCGCACCGCCATCGCCATGCAGGAGGGCATCGGCGCCCTGAACGAGGCGCGCGCCCGCGAGGGCAAGGAGCGGATCCAGATCGGCGTGGGCGTGAGCGTGGGCGAGGTCGTGGCGGGCACGGTGGGCTCGGGGGAGCGGATGGAGTACACGGTGATCGGCGACAGCGTCAACCTGGCCTCCCGCCTCGAATCCAACGCCAAGCCCGGCCGCATCCTCATCAGCGGCCGCACCTACGAAAAGGTCCGCAATCTCGTGGAAGTGGTGCCGCTGGGGCCCATCAAGGTGAAGGGCAAGGAGGAGCAGGTGGAGGTGTACGAGGTGGTCGGCCATCGGGAGGGCGTCGCGTGAGCGTGGGCGGCGGCTGGCGGCGTGTCCTGCTCGTGGGGGCCGGCGCGCTCCTCGCCGGCGCTTGCGCCACCGCGGAGCCCGAGCGGGCGGCCGACCCGGGCGCG
>DATEDO010000059.1:0-27608 GCA_035281625.1 Candidatus Methylomirabilota bacterium | reverse complement strand
GAATTCGTCCGTGGTGACGGCATGCGCCACCGGCAATCACGCCATCGGCGACGCCTTCCGCCTCATCGCACGCGGGGATGCCGACGTGATGATCGCCGGCGGCGCCGAGGCGATGATCGTTCCGCTCACCATCGCCGGCTTCTGCGCGATGAAGGCGATGTCCACGCGGAACGATCAGCCGGAGCGGGCCTCGCGGCCCTTCGACGCCGGGCGCGACGGCTTCGTGTGCGGCGAAGGGGCGGGCATCGTCGTCCTGGAGCTGCTCGACCACGCGGTGCGCCGCGATGCCCGCATCTACGCCGAGATCATCGGCTACGGCATGGCCGGCGACGCCCATCACATGACCGCGCCCGATCCCGAGGGCGATGGAGCCGCCCGCGCGATGGCGGCGGCGCTGCGGGACGCGGGCGTCGAGCCCGCCGCGGTGGGCTACATCAACGCCCACGGGACGTCCACGCCCTACAACGACAAGTTCGAATCCATCGCCATCAAGCGGGTGTTCGGAGAGCACGCCAAGCGGCTCCCGGTGTCGTCGACCAAGTCCATGACCGGGCACCTGCTGGGCGCGGCAGGGGGGATCGAGGCCATCGCGACGACGCTGGCCCTTCATCACGGGGTGCTGCCGCCCACCATCAACTACGAGAAGCCGGATCCGGAGTGCGATCTCGACTACGTGCCGAATCAGGCGCGGAAGCAGGACGTCGAGGTCGCCCTGAGCAATGCCTTCGGCTTCGGCGGCACGAACGCCACGCTCGCCTTCCGCAAGTATCGTCCCTAGCGCCGACGATCTCGAGGCGCTGGAAGCGCGGCTCGGTTACCGCTTCCGCGATCGTGCCCTGCTCCTCGAGGCGCTCACGCATCGCTCCTACGCCAACGAGCATCCCGACGCGCGCGACAACGAGGCGCTGGCCTTTCTCGGCGACGCCGTGCTCGCGCTGGTGGTGGCGCAGGAGCTGCGCGCCGCCGACCGCGACGCCGCCGTGGGAGCGCTGACCCTGCGGCGCGCCGCCCTCGTATCGGGGCCGAATCTGGCGCGCTGGGCGGAGCGCCTCGCGCTCGGCTCCGCGTTGCGCCTCGGCCGGGGAGAGCAGCAGACGGGCGGCGCCGCCAAGGAGTCCGTGCTCGCCACCGCCTTCGAGGCGGTGCTGGGCGCGGTGTATCTCGAGGCGGGCGTCGCGGCGGCCCGTCGCGTGGTCGCCTCCCTGGCCCTGTGGTAGCGTGAGGTCGATGCCTCTCTGGCCTTTCTCGCGCCCCCGGATTCCCCGGAGCATGAACGCGCCGCCGGAGCGCCTCGTCGTCCTGCAGGACCTCATCCGCCGCAACCTGGACGACGTGATGGAGGTGCAGGAGCAGGGCGCACGGGGCAACGCCTTCATCTTCGGCGGTCAGCTCCGGACCGAGCCGGGACGGGCGCTCGCCCTCGTCGAGCCCCGACTCCGGGCGCACGGCTACACCCCGTTCATCAACCGGGAGGACGGCCACACGTGGGTGCAGGCGCTCCCCCTCGGGGAGGTCGCCGAGTCCGCCCGGCCCGGCCTCAACATCGTCCTGTTCCTGCTGACGCTGCTCTCGACCCTCGCCGCCGGCTCGATGGTGGCGGGCTCCTTTCCGTGGATCACCTTCGATCCGTTGGCGGAGCCGGCGCGGCTGCTCGACGGGCTGCCCTTCGCCCTGACGCTCTTGGCGATTCTCGGCACCCACGAGTTCGGCCACTACTTCACCGCGCGCTCTCATGGCGCGGCGGTCAGCCTGCCGTACTTCATTCCCGCGCCGCCGCCCATCTTCCTCTTCGGCACGCTCGGCGCGGTGATCCGCATGCGCTCGCCCGCGCGCGACCGCAACTCGCTGTTCGACATCGCGGCGGCGGGCCCTCTGGCCGGGCTCGTCATCGCGCTGCCCGCGCTGTGGCTGGGGCTCAGCTGGTCGCGGGTGGGCGTGGTGCCGGAGAGCGGCGCCATGGCGTTCGGCGACTCGCTCCTCATGCGCGCCATGACCTGGCTCATGTTCGGCCGGATTCCCGAGGGCATGGACGTGTTCGTCCATCCGGTGGCGCTGGCGGGCTGGGTGGGGCTCTTCGTCACCGCGCTGAACCTCTTTCCGGTGGGGCAGCTCGACGGGGGGCGCATCGCCTATGCGCTCTTCGGCCCTCAGCATCGCAAGGTGTCCCTGGCCACCTTCGTCGCCTTGATCGCCCTCGGCTTCGTCTCCGGCTCGGCCAACTGGATCGTGTTCGCGGGACTGGTGGCGCTCCTCGTGGGGTTTCATCACAGTCCGCCGCTCGACGACATCACGCCGCTCAGCCCCGGCCGCTACGCGATGGGCGTGGGCTGTCTCCTCCTCCTCGTGCTGCTGATCCCGCCCGTCCCCTTCTCGTTCAGCTGAGGTATGCTCGGGGGCGCCCCCGCCGGGGCCCCGAGGAGGCCCACATGAGCCCGCAGCCGAGCCCGTCCGCCCGCGCGTTGACCGTGAACGGCCGCTCGTACGGCTGGCCGCGCCGTCCGCTCGTGGTGGTGTGCGTGGACGGCTGCGAGCCGGACTATCTCACTCGCGCCGTCGCGATGGGCGCCATGCCGTGGCTCGCCTCCGTGCTCGCGCGCGGCACCAACCGGCTGGCCGACTGCGTGATCCCGAGCTTCACCAATCCCAACAACCTCTCCATCGTGACGGGCGCCCCTCCCGCGGTGCACGGGATCTGCGGCAACTACTTCTGGGACGCGGACGCGGGCGTCGAGGTCATGATGAACGACCCGAAGTATCTCCGGGCCGACTCGATCCTGGCCGCGTTCTCCCAGGCCGGCGCCGCGGTCGCGGTGGTGACGGCCAAGGACAAGCTGCGCCGGCTCCTGGGCGAGGGGCTCCGCCTCGGCGCCGAGGGGACCGCGGTGTGCTTCTCGTCGGAGCGCGCGGCGGAGACCACGCGCGCCGAGCACGGCCTCGACGATGCCGCGGCCTGGCTCGGGCGGCCGGTGCCGTCGGTGTACAGCGCGGACCTCTCGGAGTTCGTCTTCGCGGCGGGCGTGAAGCTCCTGGAGAGCCGGCGGCCGGATCTCATCTATCTCTCCACCACCGATTACGTGCAGCACAAGCACGCGCCGGGGACCGGAGCCGCCAATAGCTTCTATCAGATGATCGACGGCTACCTCGCGCGCCTCGACACGCTCGGCGCCACCGTGGGCCTCACCGCCGATCACGGGATGAACGGTAAGACGGACGCGGCGGGGCGGCCGCAGGTCATCTACCTCCAGGACGTGCTCGACGGCTGGATCGGCGCGGGCCGCGCAAGGGTCATCCTGCCCATCACGGACCCCTACGTGGTCCACCACGGGGCGCTGGGCTCCTTCGCCACCGTGTATCTGCCGCCGGGCCAGGCGCTCGGCGCGCTGGCAGGACGGGTAGGCGCGCTGCCCGGCATGGAGGTCGTGCTGGACCGCGACGAGGCGTGCCGGCGCTTCGAGCTGCCCAAGGACCGGATGGGCGACCTGATCGCGGTGTCGCGGCGGGATTGGGTGATCGGGACCAGCGCGGCCAAGCACGATCTGTCCGGGCTGGATGCGCCGCTCCGCTCCCACGGCGGCCTCAGCGAGCAGCGGGTGCCCCTCATCGTGAGCCGCCCGACGCCCACGCTGTCCGACGATGCCCGCCTGCGGAATTTCGACATCTACGACGTGGCCTTGAACCACAGCGCCTGAGGAGCCGCCCGATGGCCGACCTACGCCGCGAGAGCATGCGCATCGCCGGGGAGCACGTGGGCGCCGGGGAGCGCGTCATCGAGGTCGAGAATCCCTGGAACGGCGCCCTCGTGGGGACCGTCCCCAAGGGCAGCGCCGCGGACGTGCGACGGGCCTTCGCGGCCGCCCGGGCCTTCCGCTCGCCGCTCTCGCGTCACGAGCGGTCCATCATCCTGAGCCGCGCCGCCGAGCGCCTGGCCGCCCGCCGGGAGGAGATCTCCGACCTCATCACGGCCGAGTCCGGGCTCTGCAAGAAGGACACCCTCTACGAGGTCGGGCGGGCCTGCGACGTCTTCACCTTCGCCGGCCATGCCACCCTCGGCGACGACAGCCAGACGTTCTCCTGCGACGTGAGCGCCCATGGCCGGCGCCGCCGCATCTACACCCAGCGCGAGCCGCTCCGGGCGATCTGCGCCATCACCCCGTTCAATCACCCCCTGAACCAGGTGGCCCACAAGGTGGCGCCCTCCATCGCCACCAACAACTGCATGGTGCTGAAGCCGTCGGAGAAGACGCCGCTCACCGCGCTGCTCCTCGCCGACATCCTCTACGACGTGGGGCTGCCGCCCGCGATGCTGTCCATCGTCACGGGGGATCCGCGGGAGATCGCGGACGAGCTGATCACCAACCCAAATTCCGACCTGATCACGTTCACCGGCGGGGTGGAGGTGGGAAAGTACATCGCGTCCCGGATGGGCTACCGCCGCGCGGTGCTGGAGCTGGGGGGCAACGATCCCCTCATCGTGATGGAGGACGCGGATCTCCAGGAGGCGTCCAGCCTGGCGGTGAGCGGCGCCTACAAGAACTCCGGCCAGCGCTGCACCGCGGTGAAGCGGATCCTGGTCCAGGAGTCGGTGGCGCCCCGGTTCGTGGACCTCCTCGTCGAGAAGACGCGGCTCGTCAAGTACGGCGACCCCATGGACCCCACCATGGACATGGGCACCGTGATCGACGAGGCGGCGGCGACGCGCTTCCAGGCGCTCGTGGGCGACGCGGTGGAGCGAGGCGCGCGCCTCCTCCACGGCAACGAGCGGCGCGGCGCCCTCTACAGCCCCACCGTGCTCGATCGCGTCCCCGCCGACTGCGAGCTGGTGGCGCGCGAGACCTTCGGCCCGGTAGCCCCGGTGATCCGCTTCGGCGACATCGAGGAGGCCATCCGCATCGCCAACTCGACTCCGTACGGTCTCTCCTCCGCGGTCTGCACCAACCGCCTCGACTGGATCACGCGCTTCGTGAACGGGCTCGAGGTGGGCACGGTGAACGTGCGCGAGGTGCCCGGCTATCGCCTGGAGAACTCGCCCTTCGGCGGCATCAAGGACTCCGGGCTCGGCGTGAAGGAGGGCGTGCTGGAGGCCATGAAGAGCTTCACCAACGTGAAGACGTACTCCTTGCCCTGGGCCTGAGCGCCGGGCGCCCGTGACCGTCCCCACCCACGCGCGCGCGGTCATCATCGGCGGCGGGATCATCGGGACCTCCGTCGCCTATCACCTCACCACGCTCGGGTGGCGCGAGGTCGTGCTGCTGGAGCAGGGGAGCCTCTCCGGCGGCACCACCTGGCATGCCGCGGGGCTCGTGGGCCAGCTCCGCTCCACCGCCAACTTCACGCGGCTCATCCGCTACAGCGCCGAGCTCTACGAGCGGCTGGAGGCGGAGACCGGCAAGGCCACGGGGTTCCGGCGCTGCGGCAGCCTGTCCGTCGCGCGCACGCCGGAGCGCATGATCCAGCTCCGACGCAATGCCGCGATGGCGCGCGGCTTCGGCATCGAGGCGCACGAGATCGGGCTGGACGAGGCATGGCGCCGCTACCCGCTGCTGCGCACCGACGATCTCGTGGGCGCGGTGTGGATTCCCAGCGATGGCAAGGGCAATCCCGCCGACATCACCCAGGCCCTGGCCGCCGGCGCCCGCGCCGGGGGGGCGCGCGTCCTCGAGAAAGTCCGGGTGACGGGCGTCACGCGCCGTGACGGCGCGGTGGCGGGCGTGGAGACGTCGGAGGGCGCCATCGCCACCGAGATCGTGGTGAACTGCGCCGGCATCTGGGCGCGTGAGCTCGGCCGGATGAGCGGGGTGACGGTGCCGCTCCACGCCTGCGAGCACATGTACATCGTCACGGAGCCCTTCCCGGGCGTGGCCCCCGACCTGCCGGTGATGCGCGACCCCGACGGGCACATCTACTTCAAGGAGGAGGTGGGCGGCATCCTCATGGGGGGCTTCGACCCCTGGGCGAAGCCCTGGGGGATGAACGGCATTCCCGCCGATTTCTCCTTCGGCACGCTCCCCGAGGACTGGGACAAGTTCGAGATCTTGATGCGGAACGCGATACAGCGGGTGCCCGCGCTGGAGTCGGCGCCGGTGCGGCTGCTCATGAACGGGCCCGAGAGCTTCACCCCCGACAACTATTTCATCCTCGGCGAGGCCCCCGAGGTGCGGCGTTACTACGTGGGGGCCGGGTTCTGCTCGGGCGGCATCGCGGCCGCCGGCGGGGCCGGCCAGGCGCTGGCCCAGTGGATCGTGGACGACGCGCCGCCCATGGACCTGTCGCGCGCGGACATCCGCCGCTTCGCGCCGTTTCACGCCGAGCCCGGCTTCCTGCGCGCGCGGGCCAGCGAGGGCGTGGGCGTCCACTACTTCATTGCCTTCCCCAACCGCGAGTTCGAGAGCGGGCGCGGGCTCCGGCGATCGCCGCTCTACGATCGTCTCGCCGCGCACGGCGCCTGCTTCGGCGCCAAGATGGGCTGGGAGCGGGCCAACTGGTTCGCGCCGATGGGGGTGAAGGCGGAGACGGAGTATTCCTTCGGCCGCCAGAACTGGTTCCCCTACGCGTCGGCCGAGCACCGCGCCGCCCGCGAGGCGGTGGCGCTCTTCGATCAGACCTCCTTCGGCAAGCTCCTGCTCCAGGGGCCCGACGCGGAGATCGTGCTCCAGCGGCTCTGCACCAACGACGTCGCGGTGCCGCCGGGGCGCATCGTCTACACCGGCCTCCTCAACGCGCGGGGCGGCTACGAGAGCGATCTCACGGTGGCTCGCCTGTCGGCGGACTGCTATCAGATCATCACCGGCGCGGCCCAGATCACCCGCGACGCGCACTGGATTCGCCGTCACATCGGCCCGGGCGAGCGCGCCACCCTCACCGACGTGACCGGCGCCTGGGCGGTGCTGGGGCTCATGGGTCCGCGCTCGCGCGCCCTCCTCGAGGCCGTCTCGGGGGCGGGGCTGGACAATGGCGCGTTCCCGTTCGGGACGATCGCCGATCTTGCGATAGCGGGGGCGCCGGTGCGCGCCGCCCGGATCACGTATGTCGGTGAGCTCGGGTGGGAGCTCTACGTGCCCGTGGAGTTCGCGGTGGGGGTCTACGAGGCCCTCACCGAGGCGGGGACGGGACTGGGCCTCGTGGACGCCGGGTACTACGCCATGGATTCGCTCCGGATGGAGAAGGCCTATCGCGCGTGGGGGCACGAGCTCACCAGCGACGACACGCCGCTCGAGGCCGGGCTCGGCTTCACCGTCGCATGGGACAAGCCGAAGGGCTTCATCGGGCGTGACGCGCTCTTGCGTCAGCGGGACGCCGGGGTACGCAAGCGCCTCGTGACCTTCGTGCTGGACGATCCGGGCGTCCTGCCGTGGGGGGATGAGCCCATTCACCACGACGGCCGCATCGTGGGCTCGGTGACCTCCGCGGCCTACGGCCACACCATCGGCCGTGCGGTGGCCATGGGCTATGTGAGCCTGCCCGGCGGCGCCGAGGCCGGGGTCATCGAGAACGCCAAGTTCGAGCTGGAAGTCGCCGACCGGCGCTACCCCGCGCGCGGCAGCCTGCGCGCGCCGTACGATCCCACGAGCCGGCGGGTGAAGAGCTAGGTCCGAGAGGAGACGCCCTCCATGATCGATCGCCGCGCCGAGCCCTTTCTCCTCACGCCCGGGCCGCTGACCACGTCGTCGACGACGAAGGAGGCCATGCTCCGGGACTGGGGCTCGCGCGATCCCGCCTTCATGGCGCTGAACGCGCGGGTGCGCGAGCGCCTGGTCGCCCTCGCCGGCGGGCAGGGGACGCACGTCTGCGTGCCGCTCCAGGGCAGCGGCACGTTCATCGTGGAGGCGATGCTCGCCACTCTCGTGCCGCCCGACGGCACGCTCCTGGTCCTCGTCAACGGGGCTTACGGCAAGCGCATGCTCCGCATGTGCCAGTACCATCGCCGTGCTCATGTCGAGCTGGAGGTGCCCGAAGACCGGGCGGTGGACGTGGCCGCGCTCGATGCCACGCTGGCACGCGACCGGGCGATCAGCCACGTGGCGGTGGTGCACTGCGAGACGACCTCCGGGGTGCTCAATCCGCTCGCCGAGATCGCGGCGGTGGTGGCGCGGCACGGCCGCCGCCTGCTCGTCGACTCCATGAGCGCCTTCGGAGCCCTGCCGCTGGACGCCCGCCGCATCCCCTTCGACGCCATGGTGGCCTCCGCCAACAAGTGCCTGGAAGGCGTGCCCGGCATGGGGTTCGCCATCATCCGGCAGACCGCGCTCGAGGCGGCCAAGGGCCAATGCGGCTCGCTCTCGCTCGACCTCCACGACCAGTGGGTCTCGATGGAGAAGACCGGGCAATGGCGCTTCACCCCGCCCACTCACGTCATCGCCGCCCTCGACCAGGCGCTGACCGAGCACGCCGCCGAGGGCGGTGTGGAAGGGCGGGGCGCGCGCTATGCCCGCAACTGCGGCATCCTGGTGGCCGGGCTCCGGGCCATGGGCTTCGAAACCCTGCTGCCCGACGCCATCCAGGCCCCCATCATCGTGACTGTCCGTATGCCGATTGATCCCGCATTCGCCTTCCAGACGTTCTACGACCGGCTGGCCGAGCGGGGCTACGTGATCTACCCGGGCAAGCTCACGGTGGCCGACAGCTTCCGTATCGGCTGCATCGGGCGGCTCGCCGAGGCCGAGATGCACGGGGTGCTGGACGCGGTGCGCGACATCCTCCGGCAGATGGGTGTATCCCGCTGTGGACCGGCCTGAGCGCCCTTGCCCGCTCTGAGGAAGCCCGCTAGAATCCCCCCGCCTTGAGAAAACCGGCGCCCGCGAAGGCCTCCGAGGCGGACGAGCTCGAGTCGCTGATCCGCAAGGGGGAGATCGACACCGTCCTCACCGTCTTCCCCGACCACCTCGGCCGTCTGATGGGCAAGCGAGTGGTGGGCCGCTACTTCCTGGACCACGTGCTCGCGGACGGCGTCCATGCCTGCATCTATCTCTTCACCGTGGACATGGAGATGGAGCCGCTGCCGGGCTTCACCCTCACCTCGTGGGAGCGGGGCTACGGCGACATGAAGCTCGTACCGGATCTCGGCACGTGGCGGCGCATTCCGTGGCTCAAGAACACCGCGCTGGTCTTCTGCGACGTCTACACCGAGGAGGGCGAGCCCATCGAGGAGGCGCCGCGCTGGGTGCTGCGGCGCCAGGTGGAGCGGGCGGCCAAGGCCGGCTACGTCGTCAACACCGCCTCCGAGCTCGAGCTCTACCTCTTCCGCGAGTCCTTCGACGAGGCGCGGGCCAAGCGCTTCCAGGGACTCACGCCGGTGTCCGGCTATCTCGAGGACTATCACATCCTCCAGACGAGCAAGGAGGAAGGGCTGGTCCAGGCCATCCGGAACGGGATGGAGGCGGCTGGCGTGCCGGTGGAGTTCTCCAAGGGCGAGTGGGGGAAGGGGCAGGAGGAGATCAACCTCCGCTACGCCCCCGCGCTCGAGATGGCGGACCGCCACGCCCTCTACAAGCACGGGGTGAAGGAGATCGCCTGGCAGCAGGGGTCGTCGGTCACCTTCATGGCGAAATACGACATGGGGGCGGCGGGCTCGTCATGCCACATCCACTCGTCACTGTGGGACCGGCGCACCGGCAAGGCGCTCTTCGCCGGCCGCGACCGGCAGGGGAGCGCGCTGTTCCAGCAGTGGCTGGCCGGCCAGATGGCCATGGCCCGGGACTTCGCCCTCCTCTATGCGCCCACCGTGAACGCCTACAAGCGCTATCAGGCGGGCTCCTTCGCGCCAACCCGCATCGCCGCGGGCTGGGACAACCGCACCTGCGGCTTCCGCATCTGTGGCGAGGGCTCGAGCTTCCGCGTGGAGAACCGCATTCCCGGCGCCGACGCCAACCCGTATCTGGCCTTCGCCGCCACCATCGCGGCGGGTCTGCACGGCGTCGACAAGCGCTTGAAGGGCCCGAAGCCCTACACCGGCAATGCCTACGAGGACGCCACGCTGACCCAGGTGCCGAAGACGTTCCGGGAGGCGCTCGACACCTTCGCGGGCTCACGCGTGGCGCGCGAGTCCTTCGGCCCCAAGGTGGTCGAGCACTACCTGCGCCTGGGCCGCCTCGAGCAGCAGGCCTTCGACCAGGCCGTCACCGACTGGGAATTGATCCGGCACTTCGAGAGAATCTGAGGCACGACAAATGCGAGAACACGGAACTCCAAAAGATGCGAAGCCACAAAATAGCGGTCGTCGCTCGCGACGACCGTGGATCAAATAACCCCGGTCGCGAAGCGACCGGACGGTAGCCCTTCCGGAGACGTCAGACATGCCAGGCAGACTGCAGAACAAGGTGGCGCTGATCACGGGCGCGGGCATGGGCATGGGGCGCGAGGCCTCCACGCTCTTCGCGAGCGAGGGCGCGCGCATCGTCGCCTGCGACATCAACGTCGAGGCCGCGAAGGAGACGGTGACCCTCGTGGAGAAGGCCGGTGGCAAGGCCGTCGCTGCGGTCGGCGACGTCGCCGTCGAAGGGGACGTGAAGCGCATGGTGGACGAGGGCGTACGGGCCTTCGGGGCCCTCCACGTGCTCTACAACAATGCCGGCGTGCTCTGGAAGGACAAGGACCGCTCGGTGCTGGAGACGGACGGCGCCCAGTGGGACCGCGTGATGGCCATCAACCTCAAGTCCGTGTTCTGGGTCACCAAGCACGGCATTCCCCATCTCCGCGCGGCCGGCGGGGGGTCGATCATCCTGGTGGGCTCGGTCTCGGCCCTGGCCGGCTTCACGCGGGCCCAGGACGCTTACACCGCGGCCAAGGGCGCCCTCATCTCGCTCAACAAGTCCCTGGCCATCCAGTTCGCCAAGGATGGCATCCGCTCCAACGTGATCCATCCGGGCATCGTCGAGACGCCGCTCCAGGCTCCCTACCTCACCGACGCGCTGCGGGCAGAGTTCAAGACCGGCATCCCGCTCGGCCGCATCGGCCAGCCGCGCGACATCGCCTACGCCGCCCTCTTCCTCGCCTCCGACGAGTCGGCCTTCATGACCGGCGCCGAGATGATCGTGGACGGCGGCTTCATGGCGCAGTAATACGGCTATGGTAGGCTCTGGCATCCAACCGAGGTCCAAGGAGGAGGCTCGCATGCTGATGCGCCACGCCTGGTTCACCGCGATGCTCGCGCTCGCGGTGGCGCTGGTCCCCGCGCCCGCTCTCGCCCAGAAGCAGACGGTGGTGGTCTACACCGCCATCGAGAACGAGCAGATCACCGACTACATGAGGACGCTCAACAAGAGCCACCCGAACCTCGACGTGAAGATGCTGCGGCTCTCCACCGGCGACATCGCCGCTCGCTTCATGGCCGAGAAGGACAACATGCAGGCGGAGGTCATCTGGGGCGTGGCCGCCACCAACCTCCTCGTGTTCAAGAACGCCGGGCTCCTCGAGCCCTATGCGCCCAAGGGCCTGGAGAAGATTCAGCCCCTCTTCCGCGACAAGGCGAATCCCCCCTCGTGGGTGGGCATCGACATCTACATGTCGGCGTTCTGCTTCAACACCGACGTGGGCAAGAAGAACAACCTGCCCAAGCCGGAGTCCTGGGCCGACCTCACCAAGCCCGTCTACAAGGGGCACGTGGTCATGCCGAACCCGGCCAGCTCGGGAACGGGGTATCTCTCCGTGGCGTCCATCCTCCAGCGCATGGGCGAGACCGAGGGCTGGAAGTACCTCGACGCCCTCAACGTCAACATCGCGGAGTACACCAAGTCCGGCTCCAAGCCGTGCAAGGACGCGGCGGCGGGGGAGCGGGCCATCGGGGTCTCCTTCGAGTACGTGGCGCTCGAGATGAAGAAGAAGGGGAGCCCCGTGGAGATGGTCCTGCCCAAGGAGGGCTCGGGCTACGAGATGGAGGCCAATGCCCTCACCAAGAAGGGGGCGAAGAACCCCGCGGCCAAGCAGTTCCTGGACTGGGCGGCGAGCGACGAGGCCATGGCCCTCTACGCCAAGTACTTCGCGGCGGTGGGCGTGGCCGGCCACCCGGTTCCCGAGGGTCTGCCCAAGGACATCACCAAGGTGGTGTACCCCAACGACTTCGACTGGTCGGCGAAGAACCGCGATCGAATCCTCGCCGAGTGGAGCAAGCGGTACGCGAAGTAGCCTGATGCCGAGCGCGGCGGCCGCTCCCCGCTCCTCCGGACCGGCCGCCGCGCTCGATCTGTCCGCGGGCCTCGCCCGCCTGGGTTACGAGGCCTTCCGTCCCGGCCAGCGCGAGGCCATCGAGATCCTGCTCGCCGAGGGGCGGTTGCTCCTGGTGGCTCCGACCGGGGGCGGCAAGAGCCTGACCTATCAGCTGCCCGCCACGCTCCTGTCCGGCACCACCCTCGTCATCTCTCCGCTGGTCTCGCTGATGCACGATCAGGTCGGCGCCCTCGCGGCGCGGGGCGTCGAGGCGACCTATCTCGCGGCGACCCTGTCGGCAGAGGAGCTGCGCGCGCGCATGCGACGGCTCGCCGCGGGGGCGGTGCGCCTCGCGTATGTCGCCCCGGAGCGCCTGGCCGTGCCCGGCTTCCGGGCCCTCGCCCGCGATCTCGCGTGTCCGCTGGTGGCGGTGGACGAGGCGCACTGCATCAGCGAGTGGGGCCACGACTTCCGGCCGGAGTATCTCGAGATCGGCGCCCTGCTGGCCGAGCTGCCGCACGCCGCCGTCCTCGCCTGCACCGCCACCGCCACGCCGGTGGTGCGCGACGAGATCCTCGCGCGCCTGGGGCTGGCCGCCGACACCCGCCAGCTCGTGCGCGGCTTCGCCCGCCCCAACCTCGGGCTGCGCGCCCTCTCCGTGGCGGGCGAGCGTGAGCGGAGCCGCCACGTGGACGCCGTGCTCGCCGAGATGCTGGGGCGGCCGGGCGCCCGCGGTGGCGCCGCCATCGTGTACGCCCCCACGCGCAAGAGCGCCGAGGAAGAGGGCGCGCGGCTCGCCGCCGCGGGCTGGAAGGCGGAGGTCTATCACGCGGGGCTCAGCGGACCGGCCCGCGAGCGCGCGCAGCGGGCGTTCGCCGACGGCCGGGCGGAGATCGTCATCGCCACCAACGCCTTCGGCATGGGCATCGACCGAGCGGACGTGCGCGCGGTGCTGCACCTGGCCCCGCCCAGCTCCATCGAGGCGTACTACCAGGAGGTCGGCCGCGCGGGGCGTGACGGGGAGCCCGCGGTGGGGCTCTGCTGCATGTCCGCGCGTGACCTGCCCCTGCGCCGCGCCCTTCTCGAGCGCGGCGCCGCCGGCGCCCCGCCACCGGCGCCGGAGGTGGTGGAGCACAAGTGGGGACTCTTCCTCGAGCTGGTGCGCTGGGCGGAGGGGGGCGCCTGCCGCCACGACGCCATCCTGCGCTACTTCGGTGACGAGGCGGAGACGCTCCACGGCTGCGGGCGTTGTGACAACTGCGTGGCCCTGGCCGAGGGCGGCGCGGCCAGCGAGCACGATGCCGAGGACACCACGCTCATCATCAGGAAAGTCCTCTCGGGGGTGGCGCGCGTGCACGGCCGCTTCGGTCTCACCACCGTGGTCAAGCTCGTCCACGGCGAGGCCGATCCACGGCTGGAGCGGGCCGGCCTCACCCGTGTGCCGACCTTCGGCAATCTCCGCGAGCATCCCGAGCCGTGGCTCCTGGCGGTGCTGCGCCGCTGCGTGGGGGCGGGATGGGTGACGTTCTCCGGCGGCGACCGGCCGGTGGTGATGCTCACGGAGGAGGGCCGGGCGGTGATGAAGGGGGCGCGCCCGGCCCGCGTGCTCCTTCCGCCGCCCGAGGGGCGGCCGAGCCGGCGCGGCGACCGGCCACGGCGCGGGGCGAGCGTCTCGACCGCCGTTGCCGTCGAGGACACCGCCGGGGCCGAGGCCCTCTTCGAGGCGCTGCGCCGCCACCGGCTCGGGCTGGCGCGCGCCGAAGGGCTGGCGCCCTTCATGGTCGCCAGCGACCGTACCCTGCGGGACATCGCCGCCCTGCGTCCCCGCACGATCGAGGATCTCCTCCAGGCCCACGGCATCGGCCGGCACAAGGCGGAGCGCTACGGAGCCGGGATCCTGGAGGTGGTGAGCCGTCATGGCTGAGGCTCCCGCCCCCGCCGCCGTCGCGCTCGAGGGCATCGCCAAGAAGTTCGGCGTGTTCATCGCCCTCCGCGGGGTGAGCCTCTCGGTGGACCCGGGCGAGTTCGTCTGCTTCCTGGGGCCCTCGGGCTGCGGCAAGACGACGCTCCTCCGGATCATCGCGGGGCTCGAGCGCCAGAACGCGGGAGCGGTGATGATGGCGGGGCGGGACGTCTCCACCTTGCCGCCCGCCGAGCGCAACTACGGCATCGTGTTCCAGTCCTACGCGCTCTTCCCCAACCTCACCGTGGCCCGCAACGTGGGCTATGGCCTCGAGACGCGCAAGGTGGGGAAGGCGCAGATCGCCGCGAAGGTCGACGAGCTCCTGGAGCTGGTGGGGCTGCGACACCACCGCGACAAGTATCCCGCCCAGCTCTCGGGCGGGGAGCAGCAGCGCGTCGCCCTCTGCCGCGCGCTCGCGCCGTCGCCGGCCCTGCTCCTCCTCGACGAGCCGCTCTCCGCTCTCGACGCGCGGGTGCGGCAAGCCCTGCGTCACGAGATCCGCGCGCTCCAGCGCCGGCTCGGCATCACCACCATCATGGTCACCCACGACCAGGAGGAAGCGCTGGCCATGGCCGATCGCATCGTGGTGATGAATCACGGCGTGGTCGAGCAGGTGGGGCCGCCGCTCGAGGTGTACACGCGGCCGCGCTCGCCCTTCGTGGCGCGCTTCGTGGGCCAGATGAACTTCCTGGTCGCGGTGGCGGGGCCGCGTCCCGGCCTGGCGCGGCTCGGCGCGGCGGATATCGCCTACGAGACGGCGCGGCTGGGTGACGAGCCCGTGGCCCTGCCCGGGCAGTCGCTCCTCCTCGCGGTGCGGCCCGAGGAGATCATGGTGGGCCCCGCCGCTCGCGCCGCCGCCCGGTCTCTGATGGCGCGCGTGCGATCGGTGCAGTTCCTCGGCTCCTTCACGCGCCTGGGGCTCGTCCTGCCCGGTGAGGGCGACCTGACGGTGGAGTGCGACGTGGCCGCCAATGCCTTCGCCGAGCTGGGGGTGAAGGAGGGCGCCGAGCTGCCCCTGGCGTTCCGGCCGGAGTCCCTCCGGGTGTTCCCCCGGGACGGGTAGTCGTGGCGCTACTCTCCACCGAGACCGTCGTCTCCATTCCGGACCGCCTGGTCCGTCACCGCCTCGGGCGGGAGGACCTGGTGCGCTGGGCCCTGGTCGGCGGCTTCGGCCTCGTCCTCTACCTCTTCGTCGTGCTGCCCATGGCGAAGATGGTGTGGCGGAGCTTGCTCGACAACGACGGGCGCTGGGTGGCGCTCGCCAACTACGCCCGCTATTTCGGCACGCCCGCCATCGCCGCGTCCATCACCAACAGCCTGTTCGTGGCGCTCGTGTCGACGGTGTTCACGGTGACCCTGGCGTTCGCCTACGCCTATGCCCTCACGCGGACCCAGA
This sequence comes from Candidatus Methylomirabilota bacterium, assembly GCA_035281625.1. GTDB lineage: Bacteria > Methylomirabilota > Methylomirabilia > Rokubacteriales > CSP1-6 > DASRWT01. Next base: position 12,111 of record DATEDO010000059.1, on the reverse strand, counting down.
TAAGAGGCAAGGGCTTCTTCCGAATAGTGGCGATGCTGCCCATCTTCGCGCCCTCCCTGGTGCAGGCCTTCGCCTTCGTCTACGTGTTCGGGAACAACGGCATCTTCACGCGGCTCACCGGTATCAACGTGGGGATCTACGGCGCCAAGGGCATCGTATTCGCCGAGGTGTTCTACTGCTTCCCCCACGCCCTCCTGATCCTCATCGCGGCGCTGTCCGCCACCGACGCCCGGCTCTACGACGCGGCCCGAACCATGGGCGCCTCGAACGCGAAGACCTTCTTCACGGTGACGCTTCCCGGGGTGAAGTTCGGCCTCGTCAGCGCCAGCTTCGTGGTGTTCACCACCGTCATCACCGATTTCGGCGCGCCCAAGGTGATCGGGGGCAAGTTCTCGGTCATGGCCACCGAGATCTACAACCAGGTCTCCGGCCAGCAGAACTTCACCATGGGGGCCACGGTGTCGGTGGTGCTGCTGGTCCCGGCCCTCCTCGCCTTCGTGGCCGATCGCATCGTGCGGCGGCGGCAGTACGCGCTGGTCACCGCGTCGTCCAGGCCGTTGATTCCCGCGCCCGCGGCGCTCGCCGACGGCGTGGCCACGGTCTACTGCGCGCTGGTGGCGGCGGTGATCGCCGGCATCTACCTCGTCATCCTCGTGGCGTCGCTCGTGCACCGCTGGCCCTACAACATGGGCCTTACCCTCAAGCACTACGCGTTCGACACCGTGGGCGGCTACACGCCCCTCTGGAACAGCCTCCACGTGGCGCTGTGGACGGCGGTGGTGGGCACCGTGCTGACCTTCGGGGGAGCCTACGTGGTGGAGAAGTGCCGTACCACGGCGAGCGGGCCGCTCTACCTCGTGTCCATCCTGCCCGTCTCCATCCCCGGCATGGTGCTGGGGCTCGCCTACATCTTCACGTTCAACGCGCCCGACAGCCCCCTCAACCGGCTCTACGGCACCCTCGCCATCCTCGTGATCTCCAACGTCATCCACTACTTCACGGTGGGCTTCCTCACCGCCACCGCGTCGCTCAAGCAGATGGATCCCGAGTTCGAGGCGGTATCGGCCTCGCTGAGCGTGCCCTTCTACCGCACGTTCTGGCGCGTCACCGTGCCCATCGCGCTCCCCACCATCGTGGCCATCAGCATGTACTTCTTTCTCAACGCCATGGTGACCCTCTCCGCGGTCGTGTTCCTGGTGGCGCCGGGGACGGAGCTGGCGGCGGTCGCGGTGCTGCTGATGGACGATGCGGGGGACACCGCTCAGGCCGCCGCGATGTCGGTGCTCATCATCGGCCTCGGCCTCGGCGTGCGCCTGCTCTACTGGATCGCCATGAAGGGCGTGTCGCGCCGCACCCAGGCCTGGACCCAGGCGGGCGCGCGGCCCGCCCCCGGAGGACAGCCATGAGCGCTTCCCGCCGTACCGCGGGGCCGGTGGCCGACACTGGTCGGCTCCGCGGACGTTACTTCGAGGTCATGCAGGAGACCGGCCGCAGCCAGACCGCGGTGATGACCATCGGGCCCGGCGAGGACGCCGGCCCCGAGGAGACCCACGCGGGCGATCAGATCATCTTCGTGATCGATGGGCAGGCCCGGGTCCGCGTGGGCGAGGCGGTCGAGACCGCCGGTCCCGGCGCCTGTGTGATGATTCCCGCCGGCACTCGGCATCACGTCGCGAACCCCGGCCCGGCGCCGCTCTTCTGCCTCACCGTGTACGCGCCGCCGGTGTACTAGGAGACGGCCGTGACCCTCGCCCACCGCACCGCGCTCGTCACCGGCGCCGCCCGCGGCATCGGGCTCGCCATCGCCCGGCGGCTCGCCGCCGACGGCGCCCGCGTCGCGGTGCTGGACCTCGATCGCGCGGGCGCGGAGGCCGCGGCCAAGGCGCTCGGCCCGGAGGCGCTCGCGCTGACCGCGGATGTCACGCGCTCCGCGGAGGTGGACGCGGCTGTCGCCCAGGTCGTCAAGCGCTGGGGCCGCCTGGACATCCTCGTGAACAACGCCGGCATCACCGGGCGGTCCGTTCCCATCCAGGAGCTGACCGACGAGGACTGGGCCCGGGTGATCGACGTCGACCTCGCCAGCGTATTCTACGGCTGCCGCGCCGCCATCAAGGTCATGCTCGGGCAGGGGAGCGGGCGCATCGTGAACATGGCCTCCATCGCGGGAAAGGAGGGCAACCCCACGCTGGTGCCCTACTCCACCGCGAAGGCCGGCGTCATCGGCCTCACCAAGGCGCTGGCCAAGGAAGTGGCGACGCGTGGCATCTTCGTGAACGCGGTGGCGCCCGCGGTGATCGGCACCGAGCTGCTCCGGCAGATGGAGCCGAGCACGGTGGATCTGCTCGTCTCGAAGATCCCCATGGGCCGCGTGGGGCGGCCCGAGGAGGTCGCGGCGCTGGTGGCGTGGCTCGCCTCCGACGAGTGCTCGTTCAGCACCGGCGCGGTCTACGACCTCTCGGGCGGGCGGGCCACGTACTAGCGGCATGCTCACCACCGACCGCGCCGGTGGCGGCGGCCTCGCGCTGCTCGCGCTCTGGGTGCTCTGGGAGTCCCGGCGCCTGCCCCTCGGCACCTGGCGCGAGCCGGGCCCCGGCGCCACGCCCGCGGCGCTCGCGCTGCTCGCCCTCGGCCTGGGTCTTGCCATCGCGGCGGTGGGGGCGCGGGCGCCGGGGCTCGCGGCGGTGGGCTGGGGTGAAGCGCCCCGCGCCCTCGTCATCGTGGCGGTCTGCGCCTTCCTGGCGCTGGGTCTGGAGCGGCTCGGCTACCGGCTCACCGTGCTCGTGGGGCTGGCCTTCCTGGTCGGCGCGGTGCAGCGCCGCGGGGTTCTGGTCGGCGTGATCTTCGCGGGGGGCCTGGCGTGGGGCTCGTTCTTCCTCTTCAACACGCTGCTGAAGGTGCCGCTGCCCGTGGGGCCGCTGGGGTTCTAGGCGCTCGATGCCCGAGACGCTGCAGAATCTGGCCCTGGGCTTCGGCGTCGCGCTACAGCCCGCCATCCTCTTCTACGCCTTCATCGGGTGCCTGATCGGCACGCTCGTGGGCGTGCTGCCGGGCGTGGGCCCGCTGGCCGGGATCAGCCTGCTGCTGCCCGCGACGTTCGGCCTCGACGCCACCCGCGCCATCGTGCTCCTGGCCGGCATTTACTACGGCGCCATGTACGGCGGCTCCACCACCTCCATCCTCATGCGCATCCCGGGGGAGGCGGCGTCGGTGATGACGTGCATCGACGGCTACGCCATGGCGCAGAAGGGCCGGGCCGGCGCCGCGCTCGCCATCGCCGCCGTCGGCTCCTTCCTCGCGGGCACGCTCTCGGTGGTGGCGCTGATGCTCCTGGCCCCGCCGCTGGCCACCTTCGCGCTGCGCATGGGCCCGCCGGAGACCTTCGCGCTGCTGCTGCTGGGCCTTCTCGTGCTCGCATACATGAGCGGTGGCTCGATGCTCAAGTCGCTCGCCATGGCTGCGCTGGGCCTCATGCTCGGCATGGTGGGCATCGACCAGATGTCCGGCTACTTCCGCTTCGCCTACGGGGTGGTGGATCTGGGCGACGGTCTCGGCGTGGTGCCGCTCGCGGTGGGGCTCTTCGGCCTCGCCGAGGTCCTCCTCACCGCGGGGCAGCCCACGCCGCCGCGCGTGCACAAGCCGCGCCTCTTCGAGCTGCTGCCCTCGCGCGAGGAGTGGCGCCTGGCCTTCGGCCCCATCGGGCGCGGCACCGTGGTGGGCTTTCTCATCGGCGTGATCCCGGGCTCGGCTCACATCATCTCGAGCTTCGTCTCCTACGCGGTGGAGCGGCGGCTCTCCCGCCGTCCCGAGGAGTTCGGGCACGGCGCGGTGGCGGGGGTGGCCGGGCCCGAGTCCGCCAACAACGCCGCGACGTCCGGCGCCTTCGTGCCGATGCTGGCGCTCGGCGTGCCGTCGGGCCCGATCCCGGCGGTCATGCTGGCCGCGCTCATGGTGCACGGCGTCTCGCCCGGCCCGCTCCTCATCCCGCAGCAGCCCGCGCTCTTCTGGGGTTTCATCGCCTCCATGTACGTGGGGAACCTCATGCTGCTGCTGCTGAACCTGCCCATGGTGGGCCTGTTCGTGAACGTGCTGCGCGTGCCCTACGGGCTCCTCTACCCCGCCATCATCGTGTTCTGCGTGCTGGGCGTGTACGCGGTGAACGGCAGCGTGGTGGACGTGTGGATCGCGGTGGTCATGGGCATGCTGGGCTGGCTGCTCCGGAAGCTCGACTTCGAGACCGCGCCCATCGTGCTGGGCGCCATCCTCGCCCCGTTGCTGGAGATGGCGCTGCGGCAGTCGCTCGCCATGTCCGACGGGCACTATGGCATCTTCTTCACGCGGCCCATCGCGGCCGCGTTGCTCGGGACGGGCGGCGTGCTCCTCGCCCTCGGCCTTCGCGCGTGGATCGCGCGCGGGATCGACTGGCGCGGTCGCCTCGCCCTCGCCGAGAAGGGGGACTCTCCATGACACGTGTGATCGTCGTCGCCCTCGCGCTGCTGGCCGTCGTCGCGGCGCCGGCCCGCGGGGCCGGGGCCCAGGAGGCCTATCCGTCCCGCCCCATCAGCATGATCGTCCCGTTCCCGCCCGGCGGGGTCGCCGACCTCACCGCGCGGCCGGTCGCGGCGGCGCTCGAGCGCCAGCTGAAGAATCCGGTCGGCGTGGTGAACAAGACGGGCGCGGCGGGGGCGGTGGGCATGCAGTTCGCGGCCACGAGCAAGCCCGACGGCTACACGCTGCTCCTGGCGCTGTCGAGCATCTCCATCATCCCGGAAGCGGACAAGCTCTTCGGCCGGCCCCCCGCGTACACCGTGGATCAGCTCACGCCCATCGCCCTCATCTCCGCCGATCCCACCATCCTGGTGGTGCGGACGGAGAGCCCGTGGAAGACGGCGAAGGAGTTCATCGAGGACGCGCGGAAGCGTCCCGGGCAGATCTCCTACTCGTCGTCTGGCATCTACGGGACGCTGCACATGGCGATGGAGCTCCTGTCGCATGCGGCGGGCATCAAGCTGCGGCACGTGCCGCATCAGGGGGCGGGGCCGGCCCTCACCGCCCTGCTGGGCGGCCACGTGGACGCGCTCGCCTCGGGCCCGGCGGTGGTGCTGCCGCAGATCAAGGCGGGCAAGCTGCGCGCGCTCGCCGGCTGGGGCGAGACCCGAGTCGCCGCGCTGCCGGACGTGCCCACGTTCAAGGAGCTCGGGTATCCGGACGCGGAGTTCTACATCTGGGCGGGTGTCTTCGCGCCCAAGGGGACGCCGGATCCCGTGCTGGCCAAGCTCCGCGATGGGCTGCGCGCGGCGGTGGCCGATCCCGAGTTCAAGGCGGCCATGGACAAGCTGGAGACACCGGTCGCGTTCAAGCAGGGCGACGACTTCGCGCGCTTCTTCGCCGCCGACGCCAAGCGTCTGGCCGAAGGGGTTCGCAAGGTAGGCAAAATCGAGGAGAAGAAATAGTTTGGCGAGCCGCAGCCGAAGGCGAGGCGAGCGGATACAGGATGGGGCCCCGAGCGGAGCGAGGGCGGAAAGACCACGGGCGCCGAGGGGGCCCCGGCGCCCGTGGGGCGAGCTGATCAGGCCGCGGACGTGACCAGCTCGGCCTTTGCCTCCGACCCAACTCGCCCACGATGTGGCAAGAGGCGTGCCGGAATCACATCGGCGTCACGACGGACACTTATAGACGGGTCCAGAGCCCCCCTCGCCGATTCGTAAACCGGGCCGACACCATCCCGCTACGGTCGCACGCCGAGACGCAGCGCGGCAGCCAGGAGGGCGACCTTGGAGACCGACTCCGTGATGCCGTCGGACAGGGCCATCATGACGGCTTCGCGGAGGGGGAACACGCGGCGCTCGAAGAACTCGTCGTCGTCCGACGGCAGGGGATCGGCGGTGAGGTCCTCGCCCAGGAAGCAGTGGGCCTCCTCGTCGAGGTAGGCGGGAGAGGGAAGGAAGCGCGTGAGGAAGGTCAGCCGCGCCGCCCGATAGCCGCCCTCCTCGCGTAGCTCGCGCTGGGCCGCGTCCTCGATGCGCTCGCCGGGGAGCGCGCCGCCGCCGGGCAGCTCCCACGAGTCCGCGCGGGGAAGATGGCGGAACTGGCGCACGAGAACGACGTGCTCGGCGTCCAGCCGGGGCACCACCGCCACGCAGGCCCCCACGTGCAGGACCGGATAGGCACGCTCGGCGCCGCTAGGAAGCAGCCACCGGTCTTCTCTCAAGGTCAGCTTGCCCATCGAGCGCAGCGGCGTGGAGCGCACGAATCGCCAGTGGCCGGACATGGGAGCGGCCCTCCTCGCGCCCGATCTTACGTGATAGCATCGGGTCATGCCCTCCGACCCGCACGAGGCGCTCATGGCCAAGCTGCTGCAGGCCATCGAGGTCTCGCTCCGCGCCACCATGGCCTCGCGCGAGGCGGTGCAGGAGATCCTCAAGCGCGGCGCGGAGACGGGCATCTTCTTCGCGGGCGCGCGGAAGCCGGACGGGGGCGACGCCTTCGACCTCACCGAGCAAGACCGCGACTTCCTCCGCTCGCTGTCGATTCGGCCCGAGCCACGCGGCTGACATCATGCGCGGCCTCGTCTTCCTTGCCGCCATCGTCCTGCTCGTGGTGTTCGTGTGGCCGGTGGTGCGGGCGAGGCTCGAGCGCCTCGTTCGCGCGCGCCTCGCCGAGCACGAGTCCCGCGATCAGCTCGTGAAGGATCCGGTCTGCGGCACGTACGTCGTTCGCTCGCGCGCCATTCGTGACGAGGCGGGCGGCCGCAGCGTGTACTTCTGCAGTCAGCGCTGCGCGGCGCGCTTCACCGAGCAGGAGCGATCGGCGTGAAGCTCGCGCTCTCCGGCGCCTGCGCGCCGGACTGGCCGCTCGAGGACGAGCTGGCCGGGGCGGCCGCGGCGGGCTACGACGCGGTGGAGCTGTGGCTCCCCAAGGTCTGGGCGGTGCTGGAGCGCTCCGGCCCGGACGCGGTGGCGGCGGCGCTCCGGCGGCGGCGTCTCACCGCCGCCGCGCTGGCCCCCATCCCCGACGCCACGTTCCGCGACCGTACCGGGCTCGAGGCGGTGACGGCGGCGGTGCACGGCGCCGCCGCCCTCGCCCGTGTCTTCGGGGCGCCGTACGTGCTGATTCAGCCGGGCGAGCGACCGGACGGCGCGGACGAGCGCGACGCCTTTCGCGAGGCGCGGCACACGCTGGGTCGGCTCGCCCTTGCCGTCGAGCGCTACGACGTGGGCCTGGCCATCGCGCCGCTCGGTTACGCCTGGGCGTCCATCCGAACGGTGCGCGAGGCCGGCGACATCATCGAGGCGGTGGGCCGAAAGTCGCTCGGCCTCGCCGTGGACACCTTTCACATGCATCTGGCCGGCTCGCGCCCCGAGGACGTCGACCATCTGCGCGCCCGCTGGGTCTGGCTCCTGCGCCTGGCCGATGCGCCCGCGGGCGACGTCGAGGGCCTCCGCGAGTCCCATCGCCTGCCGCCCGGCGAGGGCGTGATCCCGCTGGGGGACATCGTGGGACGCATCCGCGCTCTCGGCGTGCCCGACGCGGTCGCGGTGGCCGCCTGCTCCCTCGCGGGCGGGCTGGGCGACGCCGCGGCGTGGGTGAAGCGGCTCCGGGAGCAGACCGCGGCGGTGCTGCGGACCCCCGCGCCGGCCGGGCGCCGCTCGGCATGACCTGGGATCTGCTGGTCTGTGACCTGGACGGCACCCTCGTCGGCAAGTCGGAGCCCCTGGACCCCGACCTCGTCAAGGCATTCCACCGCGCGCGCGACCGCGGCCTCCTCATCTCCATCGCCACCGGGCGGATGCCGCCGGGAGCTGAGCGATTTCGCGACGAGCTCGGCATCACCGCGCCCTGCATCTTCTACAACGGCGCGCTGGTGCGGGATCACGAGGAGGGCCGCGATCTCTTCTCGCTGACCCTGACGCGCGGCCTCCTCGCCCGCGCCTACGAGGTCTACGCCAACGCGCCGATACACCCCCTGTTCTATCGAGACGACCGCCTCTACTGCCTCGAGGAGACGTTCCCGGTGCGGGAGTACGCGGACGAGCAGCACCTCCGCGTCGAGCCCATCCCCGACCCGGAGGACTTTCTGCGGCTGGGCGGCTTCGTGAAGAGCCTCTTCATCGGCCATCCCAGCACGCTGCCGCTGGTGCGAAGTGAGCTCGAGCCGGTGGCCCGGCCGGACGCCCGCCTGGTGATGACGCGCACCGACTATCTCGAGATGATCCCCGCCGGCGCGTCGAAGGGCGTGGCCCTCCGGCATCTCTGCGAGCACCTCGGCGTGCCGCCGGACCGCGTGATCGCGGTGGGCGATCAGGAGAACGACCTCGAGATGCTGGAGACCGCCGGCCTCGGCGTGGCCATGCCCGACGCGCCCGAGCGGGTGCGCACCCTCGCCGACCGGGTCGCGCCGCCGCGGCGGGAGGGCGGCCTCCTCGCCCTCCTCCGCGAGCTCCTTCCCCGGCATTTTGGCTAGCGGATTCATGAATGAGCCACGCCACCGACCGCGCGTCTTGATCGTGGATGATGAGCCTGAGATCGGGCGGATCCTGGCGTTGATCCTCGGCGGCGCCGGCTTCGACGCTACCGCGGTGGAGGGGGGGCGCGCCGCGCTGGAGCGCATCGCCGAGGCGCCCCCCGACGTCGTCATCCTGGACGTGCGGATGCCAGGGCTGGATGGATTCGAGGTGCTCCGCCGCGTGCGCGAGTCTCCGGCCACCGCCCGCCTTCCCGTGGTCATGCTCACTGCCAACACCGGGGACGCGGAGCGCCACCGCGCGCTGGAGCTCGGCGCCGACGACTTCATCGCCAAGCCCTTCGAGGCGGCGGACACGGTGGCCCGCGTGCGCGCCGCGCTGACCCGCGCGGGCTGAGCCCGGGGAGAGGCCGACATGCCACGAGTGCGCGAGATCGAGGACGACGGCGGGGATCCGATCCTCCAGGACGTGTTCCAGAAGGAACGCGACGCCTTCGGTTACGTGCTCAACACGTCCAAGGTCATGGCCCACACCCCCGTCATCCTCCAGGCGGCCAAGCGTCTCAGCGCGGCCATCGACCGGTCCGGGCTCCTGCCCAAGGGGCTCCTGCCGATCGTCTATCTCCGGGTCGCCCTCATCAATGGCTGTCCGTTCTGAATCGACATCAACGCATCCCGGGGGATGCAGGCGGGCGCGAGCGACGAGAAGATAGGAGCGGTGCCGCGGTGGCGGGAGAGCGGGCTCTTCTCACCGCTGGAGCGGGACGCCCTGGAGTACGCGGAGAAGATCACGATCACGGGCGAGACGGTGACGGACGAGCTCCACGCGCGGCTACGCGCACATTTCACCGAGGCGCAGATCGTCGAGCTGACCGCTGCGGTGGCGCTGGAAAACTTCCGCTCGAAGTTCAACCCCGCGCTGGGCATCGAGGCGCAGGGCTTCTGCAGGCTGAGGGAGGGTCGGCCATGAGCAACGCGACGGCGGCAGTGCTCTACGACGTCAAGAAGGCCGTGGTGGTGGAGCCGGTGGAGCTGGCGGATCCGGGGGCGCACGAGGTGCGGGTGCGCTGGGCGGCCAACGGCGTGTGCCACAGCGACTATCACGTGGTGAACGGCGACTACCCCCATCCCCTGCCGGTGGTGCTGGGCCACGAGGCCTCCGGGGTGGTGGAGGCGGTGGGCCCGGGCGTCGAGTCGGTGACGGTGGGCGATCACGTGTGCTCGAGCTACATCCCCTCCTGCGGCAAGTGCTGGTATTGCGCCAACGGCCGGCCCACCCTCTGCGCGCTGCGTGACAAGCCGCGCTGGTTCATGCTCGATGGGACCACGCGGCTGCGCAAGGGCGGCCAGCCCCTCCACCACTTCCTCGGCGTGGCCGGCTACGCCACCCACGGGGTGCTCATGGAGGAGAGCGTCATCCCCATTCGCCGCGACGTGCCGCTCGACGTGGCGTGCCTGGTGAGCTGCGGCGTGCTCGCGGGCGCGGGGCCGGTGATCAATGCCGCCAAGGTGCCAGCGGGGGCGAGCGTGGCGGTGTGGGGCTGCGGCGGCGTCGGGCTCAACACCATTCAGGCGGCGCGGATGGTGGGCGCGGGCAAGATCATCGCCGTGGACGTCTCGCGCCAGAAGCTGGGGTGGGCCGAGGAGTTCGGCGCCACCCACCGCGTGGACGCCTCCACCGAGGACCCGGTGGCCCGGGTGGTGGAGATCGCGGGCCGCGGCGGCGTGGACTACGCCTTCGAGGTGGTGGGCACGCAGAGGACGGTGGAGCAGGCGCTGGCCGCCACGCATCGGGGCGGGATGGCGGTGGTGGTGGGGGTGTGCCCCTCGGGCACGCGGCTCTCCATCGATCCCACGATGTTCCTGCAGCAGCGCGTCCTCACCGGCACGTCGTTCGGCGGTGGGCATCAGCGCACCGACGTGCCGCTGCTCCTCGATCTCTACATGGAGGGCAAGTACAAGCTGGACGAGCTGGTGTCGCGCCGGCTCCCGCTCTCCGAGCTCAACCACGCCTTCGACCTCATGCTCCAGGGGGACGTGAAGCGCAGCGTGATCGTCTACGAGTGAGCGACGCCGCGTCCGTCGGCCGGGAGTTCCGGGCGCGCTGGACCATCCCGCTCGCCATGTTCCTCGGCAGCTTCGCGTGGTCGTTCGTCTTCGTGAGCTTGCCCTTCTACATCCACCGGGTGAGCACGCTGGACGAGGTCTCGACGATCCGGTGGACGGGCTGGATCCTCGGGATCAGCTCCCTCATCACGGTGGTGACGGCGCCCGTGTCGGGGCGCCTCGCCGGCCGCGGCGATCCCAAGGGCTTCTACATGCTCGTCCAGCTCCTGCAGGGCGCCGGCTTCTTCCTCATGGCGCTGGCCCAGACTCTCCCCCAGCTCTTCGGGGCGCGGGTGCTGCTGGGCCTCATGGGCGCCTCGTCCACCTTCGCCTTCATCATGGCCGGGCGCCGCGGCGGCGACGTGCGCCGCAATGTCTCCTCGATCCAGTCGGGCATGACCCTGGGCCAGGTCCTGGGCCCGCCGGTGGGCGCCTTCGCGGCCTCGCGCCTGGGCTTTCAGGAGTCGTTCATCGTGGGCGGCATCATCCTCCTCGGCTGCTGCATCCTGGTGGGCCTGGGCGTCCCGCCCGGCGGGGAGCGCGCGGCCACGGAGGCGCGACGCGGGCGTACCTCGATCTTCGAGGTCTCGACGGTGTGCCTCCTCGTGCTCGCCGGCTCCACGCAGATCTTCTTCCTCACCGCCATCCTGCCCCAGGCGCTGCCTCCGCTCGGCGTCGGGCTGGCCGACACGCTGGAGGTCGGCGGACTCGTGATCTTCGTCAGTGGGCTCGCGGCGGCGGTGGGCTCGCTGGTGGCGCCGCGCCTGGGCGAGCTGGTGGGTGACCGGCGCGCCATCGTCTGGTTCCTCGGGGCGTCGTCCTTGCTGCTCGCCGCCCAGGCCGTGGCGCCCGAGATCTGGTCATTCAGCGTCCTGCGCTTTCTCCAGGTGCTCTGCGTGGCGCCCATCTTCCCGCTCTCCGTGGCCGGCATCGCCCAGCGCTCGTCGGGCACCGCCATCGGCTTCGTCAACTCCTCGCGGATCGGTGCCGCCGCCCTCGGCCCGGTGATGGCGACGACGCTCCTCACCATCGCGCCGGTGTGGGCGGTGTACGTGGTCATCGCCGCCATCGGCCTCGCCGTCGTCCCGCTGCTGCTCCGCGCCTTCGAGGCGTCCCGGCCCGCGGAGGCGCGCCCGTGAGCGGCGAGACCCTCGTCCGGCTCTCCGAGGTGCGCATGGAAGCGGTGGGCAGGCGCGCGGGCGGCGGCTGGGCGGTGCAGGAGCTCACGCTGTCCGTCCGGCCCGGCGAGATCTACACGCTGCTGGGGCCACCCGGCAGCGGCAAGACCACCGTGCTGCGCCTGCTCGCGGGCTTCGAGCGCCCTGATGCCGGGCGGATTCTCGTGGACGACACGCCGGTGGACGGGATGCCGCCCTGGGACCGGAACATCGGCATGGTCTTCGCCGACTACGCGCTGTGGCCGCACATGGCGGTGGGGGAGAACGTGGCCTTCGGGCTCCGCCGGCGCGGGCTGCGCGGGGCCGCGCTCGCGCGGCGGGTGAGCGAGACGCTCGGCCGCGTCGGGCTCGCCGGCGCCGAGGGCC
>DATEDO010000058.1:0-14250 GCA_035281625.1 Candidatus Methylomirabilota bacterium | reverse complement strand
CATCCCGCGCGGCTATCTGGGCTGGGGCAATGTCTCGACGCTGGGCTTCAGCCTGGCCGGCGCGGTGGCGGCCAAGCTCGCCTTCCCCACCCGGCAATGCGTGCACGTCACCGGGGACGCGGGCGTCTGCTACATGATGGGCAACTTCGAGGCGGTGGCCCGCTACAAGATCGGTATCACCACCATCCACATCAACAACGGCGGCTACTCCGGCTACGGCCCCGGCTTCTGGGGCGCCGGACACGATCCCTACACCTGGAAGGTGTCGGATCACGAGTCGGCGTGCATGGCGAACATGGCGCGGGCGGTGGGCTTCCACGCCGAGGACGTGCGGGAGCCGGCGGAGATCATCCCCGCGCTCAAGCGGGCCTTCGACGAGAACGCCAAGGGCCGGCCGGCGTTCGTGGAGTTCATCGCCTCGCACCACCCCGTCCACGGCGGCTGGGTGCGGGCGGGCGGCGGACACTAGGCCGCGATGAGCCTCGACTTCCTCCTGACGTCGCTCATCGTGGTGGTGTCGCCGGGCACCGGCGTGCTCTACACGCTGGCCGCCGGGCTCTCGCGCGGGTCGCGGGCCAGCGTGGTGGCGGCCGTGGGCTGCACGCTGGGCATCGTCCCCCACATGGCCGCCGCCATCATGGGGCTGGCCGCGCTGCTGCACACGAGCGCGCTGGCGTTCCAGACGCTCAAGTACCTGGGCGTGGCCTATCTGCTCTACATGGCCTGGAGCGCGCTGCGGGACGGCGGGGCCTTGACCGTGGACGGCGGGAACGTCCGGCCCCGGCGGGCCGCCGACGTCATCGTCGAGGCCGTGCTCATCAACCTGCTGAACCCGAAGCTCTCCATCTTCTTCTTCGCGTTCCTACCGCAGTTCGTGAGCCCGACGGAGGCTCAGCCCCTGCCGCGCATGCTGGAGCTGAGCACCGTGTTCATGCTCATGACCTTCGCGGTGTTCGTGGGCTATGGCCTGTTCGCAGCCTCCATCCGCCGCCACGTCATCTCCCGCCCGCGCATCCTCACCTGGATGCGCCGGAGCTTCGCTGCCGCGTTCGGCGCCCTCGGGGTGAAGCTGGCGCTCGCCGAGCGCTAGGACGGCTGGGCGAGATCGGCCTTCGTGTAGGGGATGCTGACGGTGGCGTCGGGCGGGATCGGCGGCAGGGTGGCTTCCCAGGCCGCGTAGCGGGCGCGCATCTCCGCAACCCGCTCGGGATGGCGACGGGCGAGGTTGGCCCGCTCCCGCTGATCCTTTGAGAGGTCGAACAGGAACTCGTCCCCGTCCAGCAGCAGATACTTCCAGTCGCCCGAGCGCAGCGCCTTCTGGCCACGGAACTTCATGCGCCAGTAGAGGTCGCGCGGGATCGGCCGCTCCGGGCGCTCCAGCACCGGGAGCAAGCTGATCCCGTCCAGGCGGTAGTCCCGATGGGCGGCCACTCCGGCGGCGTCCAGCATGGTGGCCGTCCAGTCCATGGTGAGCGCGTGCTGGGTGGTCGTGCCGCCGGCGCGGACGCGCGCGGGCCAGCGCGCGATGTAGGGTACGCGGATCCCGCCCTCGAGGAGATCCATCTTCTTGCCCACGAGCGGCCAGGTGTCTGAGAAGCGCTCCCCGCCGTTGTCGCTGGTGAAGACGACCAGGGTGTTCTCGGCGGCACCGGTCGCGGCGAGCGCGCGCAGGATGCGTCCGATGCCTTCGTCCATGTGGCGGACCATGGTGAGGTAGGTCGGCACCGAGCCTCCGTCGGTGTGCGAGATGCGCTCGAGGGACCGTGCGACCGCCTCGTCGGCGCGCGTCTCCCACGGCCAGTGAGGGGCGGTGTAGTGCACGGAGAGGAAGAACGGCGCCGCCTGGCCGCGCCGTCGCTCGATCAGCTCCACCGCGCCGTCGGAGATGAGGTCGGTGAGATAGCCCTGACGAGAGGACTCCATCTCGCCCTCGAAGAGGTCGTGGTGTCCGGCGGAGTCCCGATGCGTGAAGTAGTCCACGCCGCCGCTCATGGGCCCGAAGAACTCGGCGTAGCCGCTCTTGAGGGGGCCGAAGTGCGGAAGGAAGCCGAGATGCCACTTGCCGACCAGCGCGGTGTGGTAGCCGGCGTCGCGGAGCAGCGACGGCAGCGTGGGATGCTCGGGCGGAAGGCCGAGCACGGGATTGCCCCGGTGGCGGCTCGCGATGGGCTCGTCGTTGCCGGCGCGGAGCCGGTACTGCCAGCGCCCGGTGATGAGGGCGAAGCGCGTGGGCGAGCAGACGGGGGAGTTCGAGTAGCCCTCGGTGAAGCGCAGGCCCTCCGTGGCGAGGCGATCCAGCTCCGGCGAGCAGGGCGTACGCCCGCCGTAGCAGCCGAGATCGGCGTAGCCGAGGTCGTCGGCGAGGATGAAGACGAAGCTGGGGCGGCTCACCGATCCCGGTCGATCAGCACGCGGCGCAGGATCTTGCCGGACGCCGATTTCGGGATCTGGTCGATGAACTCGAGATGGCGGATGCGCTTGTGCGGCGCCACGCGCCCCGCAACCCAACCCATGATGGCGTCCGCGGTGGTGGCCCGGGAGGCGTCATCGGGCTTGAGCACCACGTAGGCCTTCGGCACCTCGCCCGCCTCCTCGTCGGCCTTGCGCACCACCGCCGCGTCCAGGATCGCCGGGTGGGTCACCAGCAGCGCCTCCAGCTCCGCCGGCGCGACCTGCATCCCCTTGTACTTGATGAGCTCCTTGGTGCGGTCGACGATGAAGAAGTAGCCCTCGGGATCCACGTAGCCCACGTCGCCGGTGTGGTACCAGCCCTCACGATCGAGGCAGTCGGCGGTTTCCTGCGGCCGCCCGAGATAGCCCCTCATGATCTGGGGGCCGCGAATCCAGAGCTCGCCCTCCTTACCCGGGGCGGCCTCCTCCTGCGTCGTCACGTCGACGAGCCGGACCTCGGTGCCCGGCACCACCTTCCCCACCGATCCGGGCTTCATCGGCGCGTCCCGCGTGGGGCTCAGATGCGTCACCGGGCTCGCCTCCGTCATGCCGTAGCCCTGGACCACCGGGCAGCCGAGCTTCTTCGAGAGCTCCCTGGCGATGTCCTCGCCGAGCGGCGCCGCGCCCGAGAAGACGAGCCGGACGCTCGAGAGGTCGAACTGCGCCACCGCCGGGTGCTTCACCATCCCCAGCACCACCGGCGGCACCAGCGGCAGGATGGTCGCCCGATACTTCTGGGCAATGCTGAGGAACTCCATCATGTCGAAGCGCGGCATCGACACGATGGTGGCGCCGCCGGCCAGCCCGAACATCATGATCACCACCATGCCGTAGATGTGGAAGTACGGCAGGAAGGCCATGATCACGTCGCGCTCGGCGAAGCCGTCGAACTTCTCCATGGCCTCGCACTGGCAGAGATTCGCCACCAGGTTGCGGTGGGTGAGCATCACGCCTTTGGGAAGCCCCGTGGTCCCGCTCGAGTACGGGAGCACCACCAGGTCCTCCTTTGGATCGATCGGTGTCTTCGGCGGCTGATCGCCGGCCTGCAGGAGCTCCGCGAAGGAGCGGGCACCCTCGGCGGCGCCGAACACGTAGATGTCCTCCACCCCGCCCGCCTTCTGCGCCGCCTCGCGGGCCTTGTCGAGGAAGGGCGGCACCGTCACGAGCAGCCGCGCGCGCGAATCCTGGAGCTGCTTGGCGAGCTCGTCCGCGGTGTAGAGGGGGTTCGCGGTGGTGGTGATGCCGCCGAGCGCGGCGACGCCGAGGAGCACGACGCCGTACTCCGGCAGGTTCGGGCTGAAGATCGCCAGCACGTCCCCCTTCTTG
This sequence comes from Candidatus Methylomirabilota bacterium, assembly GCA_035281625.1. Lineage (GTDB taxonomy): Bacteria > Methylomirabilota > Methylomirabilia > Rokubacteriales > CSP1-6 > DASRWT01. The sequence continues at coordinate 10,473 of DATEDO010000058.1, read as the reverse complement.
AATCCGCGGGCGCTGAGACCCGCGGCCACCCGGCTCACGCTCGCCGACAGCTGGCGGTAAGTAATGGTGCGGCCGCTCGGCCCGTCGATCAGCGCCGGCTTGTCGCCCAGGCGCGCCGCGTGGCGCAGGACGTACTCGGTGATGGTTTGGTCGGGAACGGTGACGCCGGTGCTTGCGGTGATCATCGGGAACTCCTCGTGGCGACTCCCGCGCGCTCTGCGAGCCGAACCGCGCGTGGGGATTGACGTCCAGGCCCGCAGAGCCTAGCGCCCTCGGGGGCGCGGGTCAAGGGCGGCCGGCACCGGGGCGAAGGGAGCCGGGGCCAGCAAGAAACGTCGGTCCCCTCGGAATCCCACCTACGAGAAGCGTCACCTATGCAGCCCCTCCGTATCGGGCAACTAGCGAAAACATCGAGGTAACTGGTCTCCCGCCGCCAGTGGAACGCTTCTTGCTGCCCTCACGTTGCAAGAGCAGAGGAAGGAGGAGCCGCGATGACGACGTCCACGATGGCTGGAAGTGACCGCGAGGCGCGCATCACGGCCGCCTTCATGGGGTCGGACGGGACGGTCTGGCATGCCCGCTGCGATCAGCCGCTGGCATATCACGGGACTCGTGACGGTCTGATCGTGGACTTCTTCTGCTCGGATTGCCAGGAGCACCTGTCGCTGCCGCTGCGGCGCCTGCCGAGCCTGACCATGGACCACGAGACGGGGCATTGGACGCCGCGCTTCGCTCTGGCCCACTCCGACTAGAGGGACGGAGGCGGAGACACACCATGCCGGTCCTCGAGCAGGTCAAGACGCAGAGGAGAACCACGGGAGCGATCCACATGATCGCTCACTGCATCTTTCATCAGACCCCGCCCCGCGAGCGCGCGCGCTGCGAAACCTGCGGCAGCGAGCTGCGCGCGGTGAGCGAGGCCTGGTACTGCCCCCAGTGTCTCTGCCAGCGCGAGGTCGAGAACTGCCCGATCTGCGAGGGGCGGCCCTGGCAGTAGCCGCCGGACGCCTCCCCGCCGAGGCGCCTTACCCGGGCTGCTGAATCGCCGTCAGGCGCCAGTTGCCGGGGCCCACCGGACGCGTGAAGGTCCAGTACTCCTCGAACTTCACCGGCTCGGTCCGACTGCCTTCGATCACCCGGCTTCCGCTCTCGTCCGTGGTGAAGTCCAGCAGGTTCGCCAGGAAGCGCACCGTCACGAAATCCTGACCGCTCTCCTGCCAGGCCTCGGTAACGTCCACCGAGCGCACCGCGATGTTCTCGAGTCGGTTGATACGCCCGTGGGCCCGAAGCTGGTCGCACTGCGCCTGCAACGTCGCGTGGAGCTCCGCGGTGAGGACGGCGCGGACGCTCGCCATGTCGCGCGCCATCCACGCCCCCTGTATGCGGAAGAAGACGTCGGTCGCGGGCTCGCCGAAGCGCGCGGGGTCGAATCCCGGGTCCATCTGCCGGATGTGGGCGACACCCCGCGCCAGGTCGGCGTCGGCGCCGGAAGGGGACGCCACCATCGTGGACTGCGCCGGCGAGGGCGTCTGCGGCTCGGGGCGCCAGGACGCCGGCGACGCGCCGGGATCGGCATAGCCTGCGGGGGTCGCGGCAGCGGTGCGGCGACGCATGAACGAAAAGGCGACGTAGGCGAGGACCGCCACGAGGAGGATTTCAAGCAGCCCGATGCCGCCATGCCCCAGGCCGCCGCCGAAGAGCAGCGCCCCGAGGGCGCCGCCGAGGAGGAGGCCACCCAGCATGCCGCCCCAGCCCGGCCGCGAACCCGGCGCCGGCTGCTGATAACTGGTCGGCGGAGGCGGCGCGGGTCGGCTCACCGAGGACGACCCCGGCGAGGCTGACGGGGCCGAGGGCGCGGAATAGCTGCGCGAGCCGCGGCTCCCGCTCGAGCTACCACCCCCCGCGCGGGCCCAGGCGTCGGCGGCCCAGAGCGCGGGCAGCAGGGTGAAGGCGATCAGGGCGATCCAGGCGATGGAACGCTTCATTGGGCGTCCTCCTCGCGGTGAGTATAGCGCCCCACCCAGGGACCGACCGTCAGCCAGTCTACAAAAAGCGTCAGCACATCTACCAGCGTTCGGAAACATTGTGGATTACTGACGGCCAATCGAGGGTATCTAACTCCAGGCCGCTCTATTTATCAGCTAGTTACGACTGGTGTCACCTCTGGAACGCCTCTTGCTCATTCCTCTGGCGGGTTCGACGAACGACGCCGAATCCTGACACGGAGTGAACGACGCAGGCGAAGGGAGGGACCGAGTCATGGCAGTCGCCCCGATCATCACGCCCGATCAGCAGGAGGCGCCGGTTCGGCGGGCTCCCGTCCGCCGCCGCACGCGGCTGGGTGGCCGCCGCGGTCCCCGCGCCGAGGAAGGCAATCCGCGCGAGATCCCGCCCATCATCGCGGTGTACTTCCACACGGATGGCGAGCTGCATCACGGCTGGTGTGGGTATCCGCTGGAGTTTCACGGCACCCGCGCCGGGCAGGAGATGGACTTCTTCTGCATCCGCTGCGTGGAGCACGTGACCGTTCCGAACACGATCCTGCCCCGCATCCCGGTCGGCCCGCCCCTCGTCTAGCCCGTCGGATCAGCCGGACCGCGCCGGGCCTCCCGGCGCGGGAGAGTCGTCGATCGGGGCGATGTCGCCCATGTCGGGCTCGAGCTGCAGGGTGTCGGCGATCTTCGTGTAGCTCGAGAACATCTGGGTGACGCCGATCACCTCCATCACCCCACCGTCTCCCACGCCCAGCCGTCTCATCTCCTGCAGGTGAAAGGCGCTGCCCCACGGGGATCGCGTCGTCAGCGACACCGCGAAGGCCAGCGCCTCCTTGAGCCGCCGGGGCAAGCGATTGTCGTCGAATGCCCGGCGAACCGCGCCCCACAGATCCGCGGCGTAGCCCGCGTCGCGGGCGAGGAAGCGGAAGACCGCCGGCACCTCGGGCCGCGCGTAGAACGCGCGGATCTCGGCGAACAGCGTCACGATCTCCGGCCGGGGATCATCTTCGGTCACCGGCGGAAGCATGGAGGTCACCGCGGGCAGCGCGGCCAGCCCGTCCGCCGCGACATTCAGGGCATTGGTAACGCCTACCACGTGGGCGGCCTCGTACCAGATGGCGTCGCCCGTCATCCCCTGCAGCTTCCCGGCTGCAGTGTGCGCCTTCACTCAGTACTCGCAGGCATTCACCCCGCTGACCACGGCGGCCACCATCTCCTTCTCGCCCCGGGTGAACTCGCCCGACGCCATCGCGCGCTTCATGGCGCGGCCGTGGGGACCGCCGAATTCGGGGTCCCAGGCCATCACCCGGCTCATCGCCGCCGGCTCCTTGAAGTCGTGGTTGAACCAGATCTTCGACAGCTCGAAGAGCCGCTGGGCGGGATCCGGATACTCGGAGGCGTCGCGAAGCCGGACGGTGGGCATGACCAAGATCTCCTAGGGAGCGCTGCCGCCACTCAGCGGCGGAAACAGGGTCACCTCGTCGCCATCGACCAGCCGCGCGTTTCCCTCGCGGTGGGCGCCGTTCACCGCGATGACGTATTCCTCCCGGGCGGGGATACGAAGGGCAGAGAGGGCGTCGGAGACGCGGGCGCCGTCGGGCAGCACCAGCGTCACGCCGTCACCGTCGGCATCGGAAGGGAGATACTGCGCGAGCGTCGCGAAGAGCCGGAGGCGAACCTTCACCGGAAGCCGCCCTGGCCCTCCTCTCGCGTGGCCGGCGCCATGGCGATGCGCAGCCGATCGCCGGGGCGGATCCGCGCTTCCTCGGAAAGCTGGTTCCAGCGGCGGATCTCCGCCACCGACACCCCGTAGCGCTTGGCGATACCGCCCACCGTGTCCTTGGGCTTCACCACGTGGACGCTGTCGGCCACCGCGCGCCCCGCAGACTTCGGCTCGGCGCCACGTCCCGAACGCCGCGCCGAGGCGACCAGGCTCTTCGCCGCGTCGCGCTCGAGCACCACGCGCACCTTGTCGGCCCCGCCCACGGGCACCTTGAGCGCATAGGGCTCACCGGGCGGGGTCTGGGGCGTGCGCAGCTCCGGATTCAAGGCCTTGAGCTCGGCGTGATCGATCCCCGCCTCCTCGGCGATCCGCGGCAAGCGCGTACCCCCGTTCACTCGGATCGTTTCGTAGGCCAGCGGCGAGGCCGGCACCGCCGTGAATCCGTACCGCTCGGGCTCGCGATGGATGAGGATGGCCGCCTGGATGGCCGCCACGAAGTTCTTGGTCTCTTCGGCGAGGTGCCGGCCACGGGTCAGCTCCCAGAAGTTGGTGGTCTTGAGGCTCTTGATCGCCCGCAAGATCCGGACGTCCCCGCCGTTGTAGGCGGCATGGGCCAGCGGCCAGGAGCCGTAAGCGGCGTAAAGGTCACGGAGATAGGCGGCGGCCGCCCGCGTCGACTTCTCGGGGTCGAGCCGCTCATCCATCCACTTGTCGACCCGGAGGCCGTACCGCCGCGCGGTGGGCGCCATGAACTGCCAGAGCCCCTTGGCTCCCGCCCGCGACACCGCGAGGGGATCGAAGCCGCTCTCGATCATGGCCGTGCAGAGAAGCTCCTCCGGGAGCCCGCGCTGAACGAGCACCTCGCGGATCATCTCCACGTACCGGCCGGCGCGGGTGAGCCACCTCTCCACCACCGCCCGCCGATACCCGGTCTGGAAGCGCTCGAGGAAGGCGTGGACCTCCGGCCGATCGGGCACCTGGTAGCTGGGTCCGCGTGGGCGCACGACGAGGACCGGGGGAGCCTCGACGAGGGGCGTGGCGGCCACCATGTCGGTGGGCTCGCCGGGGAAGGCGGACTCGGAGCTGGCGTCGGGCTCCTCCTGTTTCTCGGAGGGGTAGGTCAGCCCGAGCTCCATCTCGACGGCGCGGAACGTTCCCGGGACCTGATCGAGGGGCTCGGCCGGTACCAGCGCCGCCTCGACCGCGGGTTCGCGGAGAGTCTCCGGGTAGCCCTCAGCCCCGGCATCGCCTGGCAACAGCACCAGGGCACCGGTGGCGATGGTCAGCAGCGCCAGGAATCGCCGATTGAGCGAGGGCTGCATGGGAAAGGGCTACATCTCGATTACAGCATGGGGGGCGGATTGGGTCAACGGCTCCCCACCCTCCGCTCGATTGGTCCTTGACAGGAGGGGGCCGGGAACCTCATTTTAGCTTTCGGGAAGAATGCATTGTTGGTGCATAGTTACCACGTGAGTCATGATAGGTGTTGAAAATCGCTCGGGAGGGAGGTGAACCACCCATGCGGAAGATGATCGCGTTGCTCGTCAGCCTCGCTTTCTGCCTCTCCGTGGCCGGTATCGCAACGGCCCAGACCCCGGCAGCCAAGCCGGCGGAGGCCCCCAAGGCGGAGAAGAAGGCCGAGAAGAAGGAGACCAAGGCCGACTGCCTGAAGATGGCGAAGGACGACGCGGCCAAGGCGGACTGCGAGAAGAAGTACGCCAAGGCGGCAAAGGAGCCGGCCAAGAAGAAGGAAGAGGCGACCAAGAAGCCGTAGGTTTCACGCGCCGGGCCAGGGCGCCACCCCTCAGCGGGTGGTGTCCTGGCGGCGCTTGGATCCCATGCCCCCCTCGACGGTCTCCGCGCGCGACGAGGGGGTGATCGTGTCCTCCTGGATCACGGTGACCCAGACATTGCGGTCGTGGAGCCGCAGTTCGGTGGTCACGCCCGGGCGAACGTCCACCGCCAGCCGCCAGTACTCCACCGCCGCGTGGCCCCGGATCTGCGTGTTCCCCACGAAGGCGCCGAGGTCGCGCTTGGAGATTCTCGGCCCCGCGACGGCGCGGGGCACATCCCGCCAGGCGACGAGCAGCCACTGCCCGGCCGGCACGTCCGTGAAGCGGAAGCGGCCGGCGGCGTCGGTCACCTCGCCGCGGCTCAGCTCGCCACCGCCGGCGTACGCGAGATCACGCTCGTAGCTCTCGCGCGCCGAGCGCAGACGGGCCGCCGCGGTCAGATAGGCGCGCTCGCTATCACGAAGCCCGGCCCGGATGCGGGACAGCTCGGCGTCCAGCTCGATCGCCATGGGCAGGAGCATCACCGACACGTCAGGGCGCGGGGTGGGGCCGGCGCTCGCCCGTACCGGCTCGGCGAGGGCCTCCCCCACCACCACCCCCGTCCGACCCTCGTCCCGGGCGCGGAGGTACGGCGCGACCAGGGTGGGCGCTTCCGCGGCCACGGCGAGGGTCGTGGCGACAAGGCCGGCCAGTGCGGGCCAGGCCAAGGCGCGCCTCATGCCGCCTCCGGCGGACGCGTCTTCCATCGCCGGTGGAGCCAGAACCATTGTCCGGGGTTACGGCGAATCGCCGCCTCGATCGCCTCGTTGAACGCCCGCGTGTAGGCGACGGGATCACCGTCGGCCGGCGCCGGCAAGGCCGGACCGAACTCGGCCACGTGGTGACCATCCGCCGCGCGATAGATGAAGCTCGGGATCACGGGCGCGCCCGTCCGGAGCGCGATCAGCGCGAGGCCCTTCGAGGTGGAAGCGGGCAAGCCGAAGAAGGGGGCGAACACGCCTTCCCGGCGAGAGGCGTTCTGGTCGAGCAGCACCCCCACCATGCGCCCGCGGCGCAGTGCGTCCCGGATGTCGGCAATGGCGTTGCGCTTGCCGATCAGCTCGACCCCGACGCGGCTACGGAAGCGCTCGAGGATCGCGTCGAGCATCGGATCTCCGAGGGGCCGATAGACCGCCGAGAGCTGGATGGGCGTCAGCGTCGTCGAGGCAGCGAGCAGCTCCCAGTTCCCCAGGTGCGCGGTGAGACCGAGCAGGCCCCGTCCGAGCGCGGCAGCCGCCACGAGATTGGCTTCGCCTCGTACCTCCACCCGCGAGAGGAGCCGCTGCGGCGGACGGAAGTAGAAGACGCACGCCTCGACCGCGGTCATGCCGAGATTGCGGAAGGAGTCCCGTCCGATCCGCGCGCGCTCGGCCGGGGTCGTCTCGGCCCCCAGGGCGCGGGCGAGATTGTCGAGGGCGACGGCCCGCCGGCCGACCAGGAGCAACCACCCCAGATCGCCGAGGCGCGCGCCGACCCACTGCCCCAGCCGGAGGGGCAGATAGGCGAGGAGGAGGGCGAGGGGGGCGACCAGCGCCACGGCCAGACGGGTACCGAGGGCGCCGGCGCCCCCCGGCCGCCGCTTCATCCGTGGGGCAGCAAGAGCCAGGTCAACGCGGCCAGGAGGGCGGAGAGCGGAATGGTCAGGATCCACGCCCATACGATACGGCCGGCGACGCCCCAGCGCACGGCGGAGAGGCGGTTGGTGGAGCCGACCCCCATGATGGAGCCCGTGATGGTGTGGGTGGTGCTCACGGGGATCCCTCCCACCGCGGTGCCGATGAGCATCATCGCCCCCGCGGTCTCCGCGCAGAACCCGCCGACCGGACGGAGCTTGGTCAAGCGCATGCCCATGGTCCTGACGATGCGCCAGCCGCCCGCCAGCGTCCCGAGACCCAGGGCGGCGTGGGCGGCCATGACCACCCAGAACGGCACGTAGAACTCGGGGCCCAGATGCCCCGACGAGTAAAGCAGGATGGCGATGATGCCCATCGTCTTCTGGGCGTCGTTGGTGCCGTGACCCAGGCTGTAGAAGGCGGCCGAGACGAGCTGTGCCCGGCGGAAGATCCAGTCCACGCGGCTGGGCCGCGCATTCCGGAAGGCCCACAGCGTGAGGGTCATGAAGATGAAGCCCAGGATCAGGCCCAGCACGGGGGCGAGCACGATGAAGAGGGCGATCTTCAGGAGCCCGGACGGAATGAGCGACCCGAACCCGGCCTTGGCCACCGCGGCGCCGGAGAAGCCGCCGATGAGGGCGTGGGACGAGCTCGAGGGAATGCCGTAGTACCACGTGATGAGGTTCCAGATGATGGCGCCGCTGAGCCCGCCCAGGATCACCCAGTGGTCGACGACCCCGGCGTCCACCACGCCCTTGCCCACCGTCTTCGCCACGTTGACGCCGAAGCCGAAGGCGGCCACGAAGTTGAAGACAGCCGCCCACACCACCGCCTGCATGGGGGTGAGGACGCGCGTCGACACGATGGTGGCGATGGAATTCGCCGCGTCGTGAAAGCCGTTGATGTAGTCGAAGAGCAGCGCGATCAGGATGATGGCGCTGATGAGCAGCAGCGAGGTGGTCATGCGGGCCGGGCGGCGCGAGCCGAGCGCACCACCCTCAGGCCATCTTGAGCACGATGCCCTCGATCACGTTGACCACGTCCTCGCAGCGGTCCGTGACCGATTCCATCGTCTCGTACAGCTCCTTCCACTTGATGACCTCGATGGGGTCCACCTTGCCCTCGAAGAGGGCGGCAAGCTGGTCCCGCAGGAGGCGGTCCGCCTCGTTCTCCAGTCGGTTCACCTCGACGCAGTGCTTGTGATAGAAGGCCGAGAGCGTGCGCAGGCAGTGCACCGCCCGGTCCATCTCCTCCGCGGACTTCACGATGATCTTGGCCATCGCGATGCAGCCCTCGGTGGGGCTCATGATCTTGTAGAGGAGGAGACGGTCGGCGACCGCGTCGATGAGGTCCAGCACGTCGTCGAGGCGGCTCGACAGGGCGTAGATATCCTCGCGATCGATGGGGGTAATGAAGGTGGTGTTGAGCCGGCGCACCAGCTCGTGGGTCAGGGTATCGCCGGCGTGCTCGAGGTCCTCGATGGCCTGGGCGTGAGTCTTCGCGTTCGGATAATCCAGGGTGAGCGTCTCCAGTGCCCGGGCGGCGGCCACGATGTTCGCCCCTTGCTGCTCGAAGAGGTCGAAGAACTTCTCCTCGCGCGGGACGAGCCGAAACACGCTGGGACTGTATCGGAGGGCCTCGGGGATGTCAATGGACGCTCCCGCGGTTGACAGCCCCCGCGCGGCGCCGATACGATGCCGTCGTGGAACGAAGCCGATCCGCTCGCGCACGCCGGCCGCGTTGCCCGCGCTGCGGCACCGCCGTGGAGTGGTCGGGCAATTCACACCGCCCGTTCTGCTCGCTGACCTGCCGCCTCGTCGACCTCGGGGTATGGCTGGACGAGCGCTACCGCGTGGCGGGCGATCCTCTCCCCGCTGATGGCGGAGTCGAGGACCGCGTGCCCGCGGGCGGCGGATGATCGACCAGCTCTTCACCGATCCCGCGGGGTTCTTCCTCCTCCTCATCCTGAAGCTGCCGGCGCTCCTGCTCGCGGTGACCATTCACGAGCTCGCGCACGGCGTCGTCGCCGATCGCCTCGGCGATCCGACCGCGCGCCTCAACGGCCGGCTCACGTTCAACCCGCTCCCGCACATCGACCCGCTCGGCGCGGTGGCCTTCGTGCTGGTGGGCTTCGGGTGGGCGAAACCGGTGCCCGTCAACGCCTACAACCTCAGTCACCCGCGGCGCGACATGGCCCTCGTCGCCGGCGCGGGGCCGCTGTCGAACTTCGCCCTCGCCTTCGTGGCGATCGTGGTCCTCCGGCTCCTCCTGCCGGTGGCGACGTGGCCGTTCGTGATCGAGCCCCTGAAGCACGTCGTGCAGTTCATCTTCGTATTCAACGTGGGGCTGGGCGTCTTCAATTTGCTCCCGCTGCCGCCGCTCGACGGCGGCCACTTCCTGCCATACTTCCTCCCCCGCGCGTCCTGGAATCTGATCCACAGCCTCGAGCAGTACGGCCCGATCATCCTCATCCTCGCGGTGATGACCGGCGCGACCAGCTACATCATGCGGCCGGCGATGTCGGTGGTGGGCGGAGTGCTCATCGAGCTCTCGCGGCTGATCGTCTAGACTGCGGCGCCGCCGCGGGCGGAGAAAAAGAAAGCGCCCGAGCCTGACGGCTCGGGCGCGGTATTAACCCGGCAACGACCTACTCTCCCACGCCGTTACCAGCGCAGTACCATCGGCCCTGGAGGGCTTAACTTCCGTGTTCGGGATGGGAACGGGTGTGGCCCCTCCGGCATCGCCACCGGGAACTGAGTGGCAATCGGAACACGATGATTCTCGAGTGCAGCCAAGCGATGTTCGCCCGCGGCGTCAGATGTATGAGTGCAACGTGGTCAAGCCGCACGGCCGATTAGTACCGCTCGGCTGAACGCCTTACGGCGCTTACACCCGCGGCCTATCAACCTGGTGATCTTCCAGGGGCCTTCAGAGGGCTTACGCCCTGGGAGGTCTCATCTTGAGGCGGGTTTCGCACTTAGATGCCTTCAGCGCTTATCCCTGCCGGACATAGCTACCCAGCGGTGCTCCTGGCGGAACAGCTGGCACACTAGCGGTCCGTCCACCCCGGTCCTCTCGTACTAGGGGCAGCTCCCCTCAAACCTCCTCCGCCCGCGACAGATAGAGACCGAACTGTCTCACGACGTTCTAAACCCAGCTCACGTACCGCTTTAATGGGCGAACAGCCCAACCCTTGGGACCTGCTCCAGCCCCAGGATGCGATGAGCCGACATCGAGGTGCCAAACCTTGCCGTCGATGTGAACTCTTGGGCAAGATCAGCCTGTTATCCCCGGAGTACCTTTTATCCGTT
>DATEDO010000057.1:0-12198 GCA_035281625.1 Candidatus Methylomirabilota bacterium | reverse complement strand
GGCGGGCGCCCTCGGCGTGGCGGCGAGCCGCGCCCTCGCGGCGGGCGCCTCGCGCGCCATGGCGGCCCTCGTAGTGGGCGGCGCGGGGCTCATGCTGGGGGCGCTGGCGCTCGACGGCCTGTCGCACCTGCGCTCGGGGCTGGCGCCGGCGGCCCACGCCTACGGCGCGACGGTCGCCACCATCTGGGCCGTTCAGGCCACGACGGCCGCCGCGGCGCTGGTGATGGCGGCCTACGCGCTCGCACGCGCCTGGCGCGGCCTGCTCACCCCCGTCCGCCGAGTGACCCTCGACAACACACTGCTCCTCTGGCACTACACGGTCGGCCAGGGCCTGGCCGGGCTGGCGATCGTCCAGCTCGTGCCGGGCCTGCTCGACTGAGCGCGGGGGCGGCTAGCCCCGCGCGGGCACCACCGGCGGGACGCGATGCGACCACGGGCGGGCCGCCTCGAACGCGGCCGCGGCGCGCAGCACCGCCGCCTCCCCACCCCGTTTGCCGACGATCTGGAGCCCGATGGGGAGGCCGTCCCGCGTGAAGCCAGCGGGAACGGAGATCGCCGGGAGCCCCAGCACCGAGAACGCGTAGGTCAAGAACGACCGGCCCAGCACCGGCTGCTCGAGGGGGAACGGCGCCATGGCCGTCGTCGGGGTGAGCCAGAGATCGCGGCCGTCGAGGAACTCGCGGACCCGGTTCCAGAGCGCCGTGCGCAGGAGCTCGCCCCGCGCCACGTCGGCGGCGGTGAGGGCCAGACCCTGCTCGGTGTTCTCCACGAGCCCGGCCTGAAGCACGTCGCGATGCTGCGGCAGCTTGTCACCGTGGCGCGCCACCATGAGGAAGCCACGCGAGAGACGCACGATCTCCGGCACCTCGGACATGTCCGGGCAGGCCGCTCGCACTCGCGCGCCCGCGTCTCCGAGGGCGCTCACCGCCTCCTCGCAGACCTCGCGCACGACGCCGTCCACGGTGACGAGCCCGCCCAGATCGGGCGTCCACGCGATACGCCAGCCCTTGACCGAGGGCGCCTGCGCCGCGCGCGCGAGCTCGCGCGTCTCGACCGCATAGGAGATGGGCGAGCGCGGATCGGGCCCGGCCATCACCGAGAGCATGAGCGCGGCGTCCGCCACCGTCCGCGCCATCGGGCCCTCCACCGAGTAGGTGTCCCAGGCGAGCACGGAGGGGTAGCGCGGGATCAGCCCCGGCGTGGTGCGAAAGCCCACCACCCCGCAGTGCGCGGCCGGCCCGCGAAGCGAGCCGCCGAGATCCGTGCCCTCGGCGATGGGGCACATGCCGGTGGCGAGCGCCGCCGCCGAGCCCCCGCTCGACCCGCCCGCGGTGCGCGCGAGATTCCACGGATTGCGCGTGGCGCCGAACACCGCGTTCACGGTATTGGGCCCGAAGGCGAACTCGGGCGTGTTGGTCTTGCCGAGCACGATGGCCCCCGCCGCCTTCAGGCGCTCCACCACGATGGCGTCCACCTCGGGCACGTGATCCTTGAAGAGCGTGGAGCCGTAGGTCGTCAGGATGCCCCGGGTCTGGGTCACGTCCTTGATGCCCACCGGCACGCCGAAGAGCGGCGGCAGCGCCTTGCCCCGGCGCATCGCGGCGGTGGCCCGGCGCGCCTCCCACAGCGCGGCCTCGCGCGCCAGGGTCACGAAGGCATTCACCTGGGGATTCACCGCGTCGATGCGCGCCAGCGCCGCCTGCATCACCTCCAGCGGCGAGACTTTGCGCGTTCGGTAGAGCCGGGCCAGCTCCACGGCGGGCGTGAAGGCGAGATCGCGCTCGGTCGATGCCATGCAGGCTCCTCAGCTCGGGGCGCGCGGCCCGGGCGGCCGTGCGTTGAGCGTCTCGTAGATCTCCAGCGCCAGCCGCCCGAAAGCCGGGTCCGCGCGGTGGGCCATGGTGCGCGGGCGCGGCAGCGGCACGTCGAACACGCGCGCGACGCGGCCCGGACGCGAGGTCATCACCACTACGCGGTCGGCGAGGAACACCGCCTCCGGGATCGAGTGAGTGACGAAGACCACGGTCTTGCGCCGCTCGGCCGGACCGGCCGTTTCGCCCCACACCCGCAGCAGCTCGAGGTTCATCTCGTCGCGGGTCATGGCGTCGAGGGCGCCGAAGGGCTCGTCCATCAGGAGGATGGGAGGATCCAGGATCAGGGCGCGGCAGAGGGAGGCCCGCTGCTGCATGCCGCCCGACAGCTCGCGAGGGTACTTGTCGGCGAACTCGCCGAGCCCGGTGGTGCGCAGGAGCTCCAGCGCCCGCGCGCGATAGTCCTCGCGCCGGCGGCTCGCGAGGTCCACGGGCAGGAGGACGTTGTCGAGCAGCCGGCGCCAGCGCAGGAGCACCGGAGCCTGGAACACCATCCCCACCGCGGGGAGGGGCCGGGTGACCTCGGTGCCGTCCACGCGCGCGTGACCCCGGCTCGGGGGGCGGAGTCCCGCGACCACCCGCAGCAGCGTGGACTTGCCGCAGCCCGACGGCCCGACGAGGGCCACCAGCTCGCCGCGGGCCACGCCGAAGGAGATGCCGTCCAGCGCCTCCACGGGCCCGCTCGAGGAGGCGTACACCATGCCGACGCCGTCGAGCTCGATGAGCACCGCGGCGAGAGGTCTAGCGCATGCTCGCGGGGGGGTCGATCTTCGTCAGGAACGAGTTGGTGAAGACCTCGTCGCAGCCCACCTTCCGGGGCACTTCCATGTAGGTGTTGATGAGCTCGACGGTGCGACACATCTTGGCCCGCTCCATCCAGCCGATGCCGTTCTTGGCGTAGCGGTCGGTCTTCATCAGCTCGAGGCCCAGCATCATGTTGGGCTCGATGAGCGCGAGGTCGATCTCCGGCACCCGCTTCTTGAAGATCTCGAGCGCGGCCTTGGGATTCTCCATGACGTCGCGCCACCCCCGGTACGAGGCTTCCAGGAAGTCCTTCAACACCTTGGGCCGCTCGTTGATGGTCTTCTCGCTGGCCATGATGGACATGGAGTAGGTGTCGAAGCCGTGCTGATACCAGGGCATGCGGACGAGGTTGTCCTTCCCCACCGCCTTCTCCCAGAACGGCTGCCCGGTGGTGTAGTCCGGCACCGCGTCGGCGCGCTTCTCGGACAGCGCCACGAACTTCGCCGCGGGCTCGATGTTTACCCACTTCACCTTGCTCTCGTCGATGCCGTTGATGCGGGCGAAGGCGGGGAACAGCTGACGCTGCCCGTCGCCGGGGGGAGCCGCCAGCGTCTTCCCTTCGAGGTCCTTGGGCTTGGTGATGCCAGTGTCCTTCCGGGTCCAGATGTTGAGCGGCGTGTTGTCGAACACCGCGCCCACCACCTTGACCTTGGCGCCCTTGGCGACCAGCGGGATGACCACCGCCGCGTCGGCCAGCCCGATGTCCGCGCGCCCGGTGTCCACCTTGGCAATGGAGTCGCCCGAGCCCTTGGAGTTCTGGAGCTCGACGTCCAGGCCCTTGTCTTTGTAGTAGCCCTTCTCGAGCGCCACCCAGTACGCGGCGTGGTCGCCGACGGCGAACCAGTTGAGCGCGAAGACCACCTTCTGGGGCGCCTGCGCGGTCGCGGGGGTGACGAGGCCCAGAGCGAGCAGCAGAGCGAGCATCAGGCGGATCATGGGCTCCTCCTCTTGCGGATGCGGGTCACGAGGCGCCGCCGTTCTCGGCCCAGGGGGCGAGCCAGCGCGCGGCCAGGCCGACGGCGCCGTAGACGACGAGACCGACGACGGAGATCCAGATGAGGGCGACGAAGGCCACCGGGGTGTTGAGATTGGTCTGGGTGACGACGATCACGCTGCCGAGCCCCGCCTGCGAGGCCACGAACTCGCCCACGATGGCGCCCACCACCGCCGCGGTGGCGGTGATCTTGAGCGCGCTCAGGATGTAGGGAAAGGCGTTCGGGAGCCGGATGGTCCAGAACACCTTCCACTTGGGCGCCCCGAACACGCGCCCGAGATCGAGCATTTCCTGGTCCACCTGGGTGAGCCCCACGGCGGTGTTGATCACGACGGGGAAGAAGCCGATGAGGGCGCCGATCAGCATGTTGGGGAAGATGCCGTAGCCGAGCCAGAGCAGGAACAGCGGCGCCACCGCCACCTTGGGCAGCGTGTTCACGAAGACGAGGAACGGGACCAGCGCCGCCGAGGCGGTGGGCGACCACGCGATGGCGGTGCCGAGCAGCACGCCCACCACGCCGGCGAGGAGAAACGCGCCCACGATCTCGGCGCCCGTCACCCAGATATGGCTCCACCACGGGATCTTCCCGTCGAAGGCGGCTCGCAGCACCACCCCGGGGCCGGGCAGGAGGTACTCGCGGATCTGAAACGCGCTGACGGCGAGCTGCCAGGCGCCGACCAGCGCGGCGAAGAGCACGAACGGCGGCCCGTGGCGGCGGATAAACATGCGAAAGTTGGCACATTGTCGGCTCCCGGCGCGGGGGCTGTCAATGGCGATTGTGATACGCTCGCTCCCGATGCGCTGGCTCATCGTGCTCCCCTTCGAGCGAGCGGAACACATGGGGATGGATCTCCGCGACGAGCTGCGTGCCCTCGGCCACGAGGTGCGCACCTTCGCCTACCGGCGGGACAATCCCCTCTACAAGAACCGCGGCACCAAGGCCGCCTATCAGCTCTGGATACTCCGCCGCCTCGAGCGCGCCTGCCTCGACTGGCGGCCCGCGGTGGTGCTCGTGGTGAAGGGCGGGCCCATCACCCCCGGCGTGATCCGCCGTATCAAGGCGCGCGCGGACACGGTCTTCGTGAACCTCTTCCCCGACAACCCCCTCTGGATGATCCCGTTCGAGTCCATCGAGGCCTACGACCTCTTCCTCACCAAGGAGCGCTATGCGCTGCGCGCGCTCGAGAGCGTGGGGCTGCGCAACCTTTACTACCTGCCGCTCTACTGCGTGCCGGAGATGCATCATCCGGTGACGCCCACCCCGGCCGAGGCGCGCGCCCTGACCGGCGCGGTGGCCTTCGTCGGCAGCCGCTACCCCTATCGCGAGCGCTTCGTCCGCGAGCTGGCCACCTACCCCGTCCGGCTCTGGGGCGCGGGCTGGGACCGCGCCCAGGCCCCCGAGGTGCGGGCCCTCGTGGCCGGCGGGCCGGTGTGGGGGCGCGCCAAGCTGGCCATCTACTCCGGGGCCACGCTCTCGCTCAACCACCACCACCCCATGAACGACATCGTAGGGGTCAACTCGCGGGCCTTCGAGCTGGCCGCGGCCGGCGCCTGCCAGGTGGTGGACGGGAAGGACGAGCTGCCCGCCCTCTTCACGCCGGGCCGCGAGGTGGTCACCTACCGCGACCTCCACGAGCTGCGCCGCCACCTGGACTACTACCTGGCCCACCCGGACGAGGCACGCGACATCGGCCAGGCCGCCCTCAAGCGGGCGCTGGGCGAGCACACCCTCCGGCATCGCCTCGAGGAGATCAGCGCCGAGCTCGATCGGCGTTTCGGCCTCCGCTAACGCCCCATCGCCGGGTGACAAGTCTGGGCGCGCGTACCGGCAAGAATGACAGTGCGGCCGCTCGGGCCTCGAGCCTTCGCGAGGCGCACCATCGCTCCGAGAGCTTTCCAGATGCGGAGTTAGCCGCCCCGCATTCTCTGCATCCGCCGCCCGGATTCTGGGCACATCGCTTGCAGTCAGGTTTTGCCCATGTCGCCCATACGCATCGTCGCCGCCATGGCTCTCGTGCTCCTGGCCCTCTGGGGGGCCGCTCACGTCGCCGCCGACTCGGTCACCGACCGGCTCCGTCCGGAGATCGAGCGCGTCGTACAGACGCTCGAAAACCCCGCCCTCAAGCCGGAGGCCAAGCGCGCCGAGCGGCGGCAGGCCGTGCGGGACATCACCGGCCCCCTCTTCGACTGGGCGGAGATGTCGCGCCTGACGCTGGGCCGGCACTGGGAAGCGCGCAGCGAGGCGGAGCGCGCGGAGTTCTCGGCGCTCTACCGGGATCTCGTCGAGCGCGCCTTCATCGTGAAGATCGAGAAGTACGCGGGCGAGAAGATCGTCTATGCGGGCGAGTCAGTGGAGGGCGACCAGGCCACCGTCCGCACGCGGCTGCAGACGAAGGCGGGCGAGGTCCTCATCGACTATCGCCTCATCGCCCAGGGCGATCGCTGGCTCGTCTACGACGTGCTGATCGACGGCGTGAGCATCACCGCCAACTACCGCGCCCAGTTCGCGAGCTTCCTCTCGAAGTCCTCGTACGCCGACCTCGTCCGGCGGATGCGCGAGCGCGTGTCCTGAGCCGGCACAGGCGAAGCCGGCGGGCCGCCAGCGCGGCCATGTAGTGGTCGCGCTCCACCCCGATCCACGCCCGGCCCTGGGCCCGGGCCACCAGCGCCACCGTTCCCGCGCCCAGGAAGGGGTCGAGCACGGCCCCACGCTTGGCGCTCACGGCGAGCAGCTTCCTGATCACCGCTTTCGGCGTCGCGTCCCAGCGGCTCTCCCCGTGCGACCGGGGCAGCGGCAGCATCCACGCCAGCGTGGCGGCGCGGGGCCGCACGGGCGCGGCGCCCGCCTTCCGGAAGCGGAGCACGTAGTTGATGCGATTGTCCCAGCGCTCACGGGAGCGCACCTGAGCCCAGCAGCCCTTGGCCTGGAGCGTCCAGCCGCTGCGGCGCATCCACCGCGTGAGGAGGCCGTCCAGGCCCACCCACTCCCGGCCGTCGTGACGATCGCCGATCACGAGCCAGCAGTCGCCGCCCGGTGCCAGCACCCGCCGCCACTGGCGGCCGAACTCCACGGCGAGCCGCCGGGCGTAGCGGTCGGCCGACGCGAGCCCGCGGCCGCGGGTCCAGTAGGGGGGCGAGGTGATGATGACCCCCACCTCGCCGGGGGCGATCCCGTCGAGCCGCCGGCCATCGCCTTGGAGCAGGCGGCCGAGGCCGTCGCGGCTCACGTAGACAGTCATAGAGGGTACGGGATGAACTCCTCGGCGATCTCCACTTCGCCCGCGAAGCGCGCCTGGGCTTCGGCGGCCAGCCCCGCCGTCCGGCCGTGATGGCGCGCGTCGAGATGCGTGAGGATGAGCCGTCGCACCCCGGCGCGCGCCGCCACCTCGCCCGCCTGGGCCGCCGTGGAGTGGGTGCCCACGCGGTGGCCATCCCCCTCGGCATAGGTCGCCTCGTGGATGAGGGTGTCGGCGCCGCGCGCGAGGTCCACGACCGCGTCGCAGGGCTCGGTATCCGAGGAGTAGACGACGCTGGGACCACCGGCCGTGTCGACGCGGAGGGCCAGGTTGGGCATGGCGCCATGGGCATTGGGCGCGGCCGTCACCGTGAAGGGGCCGATCGCGATCACCGGCGCGCCCGGCACCGCGGGAACGGGGGCGACCTCTATCGGAAAAAGGTCGGCGCGCCCGAGGAGGCGGAACACGCCGAGCAGGCTCCGCAGGGACTCCGCGTGCTCTTCCCGGCAGGCCACGCGCAGCGGCGCGCGGCGGCCGAGCAGCCCAAGGTTCCGCGTCAGCGACGGCAGCCCGTAGGCATGGTCCACGTGGAGGTGGGTGATCACGACGTGGTTCACGGTCAGCGGCTCGATCGCGGCGAGCAGGAGCTTCTGGATGGGGCTCCCCCCACAGTCGATCAGAACGGTCTCGGCGCCGTCCGTGAAGGCGAGCGAGGTGTTGTCCCGGCCCAGCGAGGGCACGGCCCCCGCGGTGCCGAGAAACGCGAAGTGCACGCGCGCCTCGTCAGGCGGTACGGAGGCGCCGGAGCAGCATGGGGACGCCGATCACCGCCAGCGCCACCCCGAGCAGGCTCACGAGCTGGGCCACCCGCAAGGGGCCGAGCATCAGGGGGTCGGTGCGGATGGCCTCGGTGACGAAGCGGCCGGCCGAGTAGAGCCCGATGTACGCGAGGAAGAGGGCGCCCGGCGCGCGCTCGAGGCGCTTGCGGAGCCAGAAGTACAGGATGAGGAACACGCCCAGATCCCACAGGGACTCGTAGAGGAAGGCCGGATGGAAATAGTCGTCCTGGGCGTAGAGGAGCGGCCGGTGCGAGGGGGAGATGTAGAGCTTCCACGGCAGGGTCGTGGGGGTTCCGAACGCCTCCTCGTTGAAGAAGTTGCCCCAGCGGCCGATGGCCTGCCCGAGGATGAGGCTGGGCGCGGCCACGTCGAGGAACTGGATGACGGGCAGGCGCCGCCACCATGCATACGTGCCTCCCACGACGAGCCCGCCCAGGATGCCGCCGTGAATGGCGAGCCCGCCTTCCCACACCGCGAGGATCTTCTGCGGGAACTGTGTGTAGTAATCGAGATTGAACAGCACGTAGTAGAGGCGCGCGCCGACGAGCGCGCCCAGGAGCCCCAGCTCGGCCGCCTTGAGAAAGCTCTCGGGGTCCAGGCCCCGCCGCTTCGCCTCCCGGTACGCGAGCCAGAGCCCGATCGCCATCGAAAGCGCCATCAGGATGCCGTACCAGCGGATGCTCAGGTGGCCGATTTGAATGGCGACAGGACCCGGCGAGCGGAACATCACGCGTCAGTTATACGATTAATTGACACGCTTTGCGAGCGTTCTGTATCATCAAATCGAGTGTTTCCCGCGCGCAGATCCGTCCAAAAAAGGAGCCCCGAGTGCCAGGAAACGGCAGCCTGAATTCGAGCGTCGTCGAGCTGGTCCTGAGTGCCGGACCCGTCGCCAAGTTCGTCCTCGCGCTCCTCGCCCTCTTCTCCGTGGTCTGCTGGGCGCTCATCGTGGAGAAGTGGTGGGAATTCCGGAAGGTCCGCAGCGAGTCGGTGACGTTCCTGCGCATCTTTCGCGAGGGCCGGCGCCTCGCCGCCGTCTACGTGGGGGCGCGCAAGCATCGCGACAGCCCCCTCGCCCAGCTCTACATGGCGGGATGCCAGGAAGCAGCGGGCGGCGTCGCCGGCGGCGAGATGATGGAGCACGCGCTCGCCCAGGCGGAGGACGGCCTGCCGCCCGACCGGCTCGACGCGGTGAATCGCGCCATGCGCCGCGCCGCCTCCATCGAGATCGCCCGCATGGAGCGCTATCTGCCGTTCCTCGCCACCACCGCGAGCGCCGCGCCCTTCATCGGTCTCTTCGGCACGGTGTGGGGCGTCATGAGCGCGTTCCACGGTATCGGGCAGCAGGGCTCGGCGAGCCTCGCCGTCGTGGCGCCGGGCATCTCGGAGGCGCTGATCGCCACCGCCGCCGGCCTGGGCGCCGCGATCCCCGCCGTCATGGGCTACAACTTCTTCGTCAATCGCGTGAAGCACTGGGCGGCGGAGATGGACGGCTTCTCGCTGGACTTCCTCAACGTGCTCTCGCGACCGGTGCCCAAGGTGGCCGGCACGGGCAAAGATGGCGTTTAAGCTCGAGTCCAGCGAGGGCAGCGGCAGCGCGCGGATCGGCGCCACCCTGTCCGAGATCAACATCATTCCGCTGGTGGACGTGATCCTCGTCCTGCTCCTGATCTTCATGCTGACCGCGCCACTCATGCATCGCGGCATCGACGTGGCCCTGCCCAAGAGCACCGCGAAGCCGACCACGGTGGAGGAGCGGCTCGTCCTCACGCTCACCAAGGAGCAGACCGTCTATCTGAACGACAAGCCGGTGCCGCTGGCGGGGCTCGAGCCTCGTCTCCGCGACGCCGTCAAGAACCGCACCGACAAGACCATCTACCTCAAGGCGGATCAAGGGCTGCAGTACGGCTTCGTGGTGGAAACCATGGACCGCATTCGCCGCGCCGGCGTCGAGAAGCTCGGGATGGTCACGGAGCCGGCGAGGGAACGCTGAACGCCACGAGCCTGACCGGGGGATTCCCCATGCGATCCCCATCGTCGCCGAACCGCGGGCGCGTGGGTCCCGCGCTCCGCCGGCGCCGTTTGCCCATGGCCGCCCTCACCATCTCGGCCTTCGGCCACGGGGTCGTCGGCGCCGCGATCGCCATCGCCGTCATCTGGGGCGGGTGGAAGGCGCAGAAGGTCTATGTGGTGAACCTGGTGCCGACCATCGCCGCGGTGGGCGCGTCCACCAGCCCCGCCGCGCCGACGATGCCGCCGCGCCCGGCGACGCCGGCGCCCCCCACGCGACCCGCGGAGCCGATCCCCAAGGAGCCGCCCCGCGAGGCGCGGATGCCCGATCCGCCCAAGGCGCCGAGCCTGCCCGACGCCTCGTTGCCCACCCCGAAGCTGCCTCCCCGCCCCAGCACGCTGCCGCGAGCGGGCGAGAAGGAGCTGCCCCCGCTCAGCCGGCCGACCGAGCGGCGGACGCCCGCCCCCCCGACGGCCAAGCCAGCGGAAACGCCCACCGAGGCGCGGCCGGCACCACCGCCCCCGCCCGGGATCGTCACCGGCTCGACGTCGGGCACGGGGGTGCGCACGCTCGAGGCGACCGACTTCCCGCACGCGTGGTATCTCCGCCAGGTGCTCGCCAAGGTGCAGGACGCCTGGCAGCGGCAGAACCAGATGGCGGAGCCCACGGAGAAGCCCCTGGTGATGGTAGAGATACAGCGTGACGGCTCCATTGCGCTGCCGCGCATCGAGAAGAGCTCGGGGAATGCGTTCTACGATCAGGCCGCGCTCCGCGCCATCATGGACGCACGGCCCTTCCCGCGTCTGCCCGAGGACTGGAGCCGGCCGTCGCTGCGCGTGATGTTCTCGTTCGACGTGGATCGGGCGCGCGGATGAGGGCGGGGCGCCGTCTCCTCGCCGCCCTCGTCGCCGCGCCCCTGGTGGTCGCGGCCGCGCTGCTCGCCCAGCCGCCCGCGCCGGCGCGCTCCCAGGCGCCCGACGTGCTGCTCAATGTCATCCGGAGCGGGACGCAGAAGCTCAACCTCTTCGTCCCCGACTTCACGGTGACGGGCGCCCCGGATACGAGCAACCTGTCCCGCTCGCTCGCCGACGTGGCCGGCAACGACCTCAAGTTCACCAACCTCTTCAGCGTGGTGGGCAATCAGCCTCCGCTCCCCGCCGGCAACGCGGAGGCGATGAAGAAAGCCTGGACGGAGGCGGCGGCGGCGGGCGCGCACGCCGCCCTCCTGGGCGTGATCACGCCGCGCTCGGACCGCCTCGAGGGCGAGATGCGGCTCTTCGATCTCACCTCGCCGGAGTTCCGCCAGATCGGCACCAAGCGCTTCGCGGTGGTGCCGAGCGAGCCGCGGCGGCTCGCCCACAAGATCGCCGACGAGGTGGTCTTCCAGTTCACCGGCGAGGCCGGGGACGCCGACACCAAGATCGCCTACGTGGCCCCGCGCGGGAACGCGAAGGAGATCTACACCATGGACTACGATGGCGTGGCGCCGGTGCCGCTCACCGCCAACCAGTCCATCAACATTTCGCCCCGCTGGAGCCCGGACGCGCGGTCCCTGGCCTTCACGTCCTACATGCGCGGCTACCCGTACCTCTACCGCTTGTTCGCCTTCGAGCGGCGGCCGGTGCAGCTCCTCGCCGGCTTCCTCGGCATCAATTCCTCGCCGGCGTGGAGCCCGGACGGCCGCCAGGTCGCCCTCACGCTCTCCAAGGACGGCAATCCCGAGATCTACGTGCTGACCCTGGCCACCGGCGCCTTCCGGCGACTGACCTCGCATCCCGCCATCGATACCGAGCCGACGTGGTCGTCCACCGGACGCGAGATCGCCTTCGTCTCCGACCGGACCGGGGCCGCCCAGATCTACGTGATGGACGCGGAGGGCGCCAACCTCCGGCGCGTCACGCAGTCGGGCTTCAACACCCAGCCCCGGTGGTCACCGAAAGGTGACACCATCGTCTTCACGTCGCGGCAGGGCACCCATGACCTGTGGGCCGTCGCCCCCGACGGCTCCGCGCTGCGCCGGCTCACCACTGGACCGGGCGACAACGAGAGCGCGGCCTGGTCGCCGAGTGGCCGGCACCTCGCGTTCCAGTCCAATCGGTCGCGCGGCGCGCGCCTCTACACGATGCTCGCCGATGGAAACGAGCAGCAGGCGGTGCCCAACGCGACGGGCGAGGCCGTGAGCCCCGCTTGGTCGCCACGTCTTCCATAGTATTCGTGATAGGATTAATAGCGCTTTTCACTCGGATCAACCGCGCTGCCAAAGGAGGGTTCGACACCATGCCGCAACGCCGGGGTCACCTGCATCTCCTGCTGCCCCTCGTCGTTCTGATGCTGTTCGTGACGGGGTGTCCCAAGCGGCCGGCCACCACCGCCGCGTCCGCGCCGGCGCCCACCGGCTCCGCGACGGCGCCTGCGGCGCCCGGCGCTCCGAGCCCCTCCGGGG
>DATEDO010000056.1:0-12569 GCA_035281625.1 Candidatus Methylomirabilota bacterium | reverse complement strand
GGGGCGCGTCGGCCCAGAACGCGCCGGCCGCCGGCCAGCCGCCGGGTGGGCCCGCCGAGGGTCCCCGCCCGGGCGAGCTCACGGACGTGATGACCACGGTCGACCTCGAAGCCATCGCCGCGGGAAACGAGGAGCTCAACGTTCCCCTCGAGGCGGGCGACGTGATTCAGGTCCCCCGCGCGGGGTCCGTCTACGTGGGCGGCTCGGTCGTGAAGCCGGGCACGGTGCAGCTCCGGGGCCGCACCACGGTGCATCAGGCCATCGTGGCCGCCGGCGGCCCCACCAATGTGGCCGCGTGGGGCGACGTGCGGCTCTATCGGAAGAAGCCGGACGGCCAGGTCGAGATCAAGACCCTCGACCTGGACGAGTTCGAGGCCGGTAAGGAGGTTCCGGTGGTCCAGAAGAACGACGTGGTGGTGGTCGGCAAGTCCGCGATCAAGGCCATCCTGTACGGCACGATCGATATCTTGCGCGGAGTGTTCGGCGTGGGGGTGGGGTTGTGAGAAACGTCCGGGACTTCCGGGGCGAGGGCAGCGGGCCCAATCTGCCCCAGCGCATGCCCTATCGAGAAAACGGCTCGGTGATCTGGGCGCCGCCCGGCATGGTGCCGTGGTGGCCCGAGGGGGGCGAGCCCCAGGCGGAGGTGCCCCCGAGCGGCGGGAGCGAGCTGTGGAAGGTGCTGCGCCGGCGTCGCCTGACCATCGCGCTGGTGCTCGTCCTGGTGGTGTTCGCCGCCGCGGTCTGGGCGGTGACTACGCCCCCCATCTACACCGCCACCGCCACCTTGCGGATCGAGAAGGAGGAGCCGAGGGTCCTCACGTTCGACGAGGTCTCCAAGCAAATCGACCCGCTGCCCGACGCGCTCCTCACCCAGCAACGGCTGCTCCAGAGCCGCTCGCTGGCCAATCGCGTCATCGCCCGGCTGGGCCTGGGCAGCGTCCCCGAGTTCGCGGACGACAGCGCCGATCCGTTCACGGCGTGGATTGGCACCGCCCGAGGCTGGGTCCACGGGCTTCTTGCCGCCTGGGCGCCCGCCCCCCCCACGACGGCCATCGACCCCTCGGACGGGCTCGTCCGGGAATCGCCGCTCACCCGGGCATTCCAGAGCCGGCTCTCCGTGGATCCCGTCCGCGGGTCCCGCCTGGTGAAGGTGTCCTTCGAGAGCCGCGATCCCGTCCTCTCCGCCCGCGTCACCAATGCGCTCAGTGACGCCTTCCTCGAGCAGACGCTGGAGCAGAAGTCGAGCAGCGGGCGTTACGCCAGCGGGTTCCTGTCCAAGCAGATGGCCGAGGCCCGCGGCCGGCTCGAAACGGCGGAGTCCAAGCTGAACGTGTTCCTCAAGGCCAACGGGATCAACTTCGTGGCTCCCGCGACCCTCATGGGGCGCAACACCGGCGGCACCGAGCGCCAGGATCTCATCACCCAGCAGCTCGCGACGCTGTCCGACTCGCTGGTCAAGGCCCGGGGCGACCGCATCTCCAAGGAGAGCCTGGTGCAGCAGGCGCAGAGCCGCAACATCGAGGCGCTGCCCGCGGTGTTGCAGAGCCCGCTCATCGTCAAGCTCCGGGGCGACCTCAGCATGCTGGAGGCCGAGGCCCAGCAGCTCGGCCAGACCTTCCGCCCCGAGTATCCGCGCATGCGGCAGCTGCAGCGGAGCATCAACGAGGTGCGGTCGCAGATCCAGGCCGAGGTGAATCGCATCGTGCAGGGGCTCGAGACCGACTTCCGGGCGGCGCGGGAGAACGAGCGCCAGGTCGAGCGGGCCATGGACGAGCAGCGGGCGGAGGCGCTCAAGCTCGGCGACAAGATGGTCGAATACAACATCCTGCGCCGCGACGTCGACGCCAATCGGGAGCTCTACACCGCCCTCCTCACCCGGCTCAAGGAGACCCAGATCTCCGCCGATCTCCTGACCACCCCCATCTCGATCGTCGACCGCGCCGAGGTGCCCTTCTGGCCCTCGCGGCCCCGCAAGGGGCTCACCATCATGCTGGCCGCGGTGGTGGGGCTGCTCAGTGGCATCGGCGCGGGCTACATCGCGGAGCGCCGGGACAACCGCATCCGGAGCGGGGACGAGATGGAGCGCCTGCTCGGCGTGCCGAAGCTCGGCCTGGTGCCGCGGGTCAGCCGCCTCGGCCGGGGCGCGGCGCGGGGCGGGATCACGGGTCGGCGCGTGGGCGCCGCCCACCGCTTCGCACTCGTCACGCACCTGGAGTCCGCGTCGCGCTTCGCCGAGTCGTTCCGTGAGCTCCGCACCAGCATCCTCTATTCGGGCACCGGGCAGTCGCCGCGGAGCATGATGGTGACCTCGCTGGACGCCGCCGACGGGAAGACCGCGCTCGCCATGAATCTGGCGGTGGCCCTCGCCCAGCTGGGGAGCGACGAGATCCTCCTGGTGGACGCCAATCTGCGCAGCCCGGATCTCCACACCATTCTCGGCGTGCCACGCTCGCCCGGGCTGTCGGAGCTGCTGAACGGAGAGATCGATCTCCGCGGGGTCCTCACGTCCACGACGGTGCCGCGACTCAAGCTCATCCCGGCGGGCGCATCCCCGGTGAATCCTGCCGAGCTCCTGTCTTCCCGGCGGTTCACCCAGGCGCTCGAGGCGTTGAGCGAGCGCTTCGAGCACGTCGTGATCGACGCGCCGCCGATGTTCGGCGTGAGCGATGCCATCACGCTGGCCCCCCGGGTGGATGGGGTGGTGCTCGTGCTCCGCGAGGGCCGCGCCACCCGCGAGGAAGCGCAGGAGGCGGTGCAGCGGCTGTGGCTCGTGCGGGCCAATCTCCTGGGCGTGGTGGTGAACGACGCGGACGAGTTCGTCATGCGGCCGCGCCGGTACACGTACGCATATCGCCGCCGCAACGATGGCGAGCGCTAGGCCGGGCCGCGTCGCGCGCGGGCTGGCCGCGCTGGTGTTCGGGCAGGGGATTCGCACGTTCGGCCACGTGCTTCTCGTCCCGCTCTATCTGCGGTACTGGACCGCCACCGCATACGGCGAGTGGCTGGCGCTCGCCTCGCTCACCGCGTACCTGTCGGCCTTCGATCTCGGCATCAACACCGCCGGGGTGAATCGCCTCACCCAGAGCTACGCCCGCGGCGACACCGAGGCGTATGCGGAGGCGCAGGCGTCCGCGCTGGCCTTTTACGGGGTCGTCGCGGGGGTGGGCAGCGTGCTGCTCGGGCTGGCGGCATGGGCGTTGCCGCTGGCGGACTGGCTCGGGCTGCGCGCGATCCCGCCCGACGAGGCGGGGTGGGTCGCGTGGCTGCTCGGCGTGCAGATCCTCCTCGCCATGCCGGTGGGCTTCCTCGCCGCCGTCTATCGCACCACCGGCCGCCTCGCCTGGACGGAATGGCTGGGCAACACGCGAGCGCTGGTCGCGCTGGCGCTGGTCCCGGTGGTGCTGGGGCTCGGAGGTGGGATGCCCGGGCTCGCCGCCACCCAGCTCCTGCCCTTGAGCGCGGTCGGCGCCTTCGTGCTCTGGGACATTCGCCGTCGGTGGCCGGCCTTCGTCCCGCGCCTCTCCCTGGCGCGGATGGCCGCGCTGCGCGGACTGCTCGCCCCGAGCCTGCTCTTTGCGCTGATGACCCTGGCCAATGCCCTCACGCTGCAGGGTTCGGTGTTGCTGATCGTGAGCCGCCTCGGCGGGGCGGTGGTGGCGGTGTTCGTCGTCTCCCGCACGCTCACCAATCTCATCCGTCAGACCGTCTTCACCGTCAACAATGCGCTGTGGCCGCACCTGACCGCGCTGGAGGCCACCGGCGACTACCAGGGCCTCCGTGTGATGCACCGGTTGAGCGTGCTCGGCAGCATCGTGCTGTCGGTGACGGCGGCGGCCGCCCTCTGGGAGGTGGGGGGCGAGGTCATCACCAGCTGGACGGGTGGTCGCCTGGTCCCCGACATGCTCCTCCTGCATCTCCTCCTCGTGCAGGTCGTGCTTCAAGCGCCCTGGGTGGCGTCGAGCGTGCTGCCGGTCGCGTTCAATCGCCCTCAGGTGGTCGCGGCCGCCTCGGTGGCGGCCAGCCTGGTGGGGCTCGGCGTCGCCGCGCTCCTGATCGATTCACTCGGCGCCGGCGCGCTGCCAGTGGGTCTGATCGTGGGCGAGGCACTGGCCTGCTACATCTTCGTGCCGCGCGAAGCGTGCCGCCTGGTGCGGGCCGATCACCGCGTGTTCGCCGCGCGCCAGTGGGGCACGCTCGCCCTCGCGGTGGCCCTCGCCTTCCCGGCGGCGTGGCTCGCGGCCTGGGCCGTCCCCGGGCCGCTGGCCCTCCGCTGGATCCTCGTGGGCGTGACGGCGCTGGCGACCAGCGCCCTCGCGGCATGGCTGGTGGGCCTGGGCGCAGGGGAGCGGGTGCTGGTGCTGCGCGCGGGGCGCGCCTCGCTCGCGCGGCTCGGCCTGCTCCCGGCGGCCCAGGGGGTGTGAGATGAACGCCCGGGTCGCCCTCGTCTCTCACACACCGTTCTGGATGTTCGACCACGGACGTGAGCTGTCCCGCCGGGGCTGGGACGTGGCCCTCTACACCGCCACGCCGCGCCGGCGGATCGATCCCGCGGTGGCCAGCCGAATCCACGTCAAGCTCGGGTGGGCCACCGCCAGCCACGGGCTGCGTCGCCTCGCACGCTTCGGACTCTATCTTCCCGGCGGCTGGTACTGGGCCATGGAGCGCCGGGCACGGTCGGAGATGACGCGCTGGGTGGGGGAGCAGCTGGAGGGGGTGGAGGTGCTCGACGCGCTCTCGAGCTGGGGCGCCGAGCTCGGGCCTGCGGCGCAGCGGCTGGGAGCGCGCTACGTGTGCAACCGCGGCTCCGCGCACATCCTGGCGCAGCGCGAGCTCCTGGACGACGAGTTCGCGCGCTGGGGCTGCCCGCCGCCCGATGGCTTCCCCGGCTGGTTGGTGGATCGCGAGCTCCGCGAGTACGCGGTCGCCGACGCCATCGCGGTACCCTCGAGCTTCGTCCGCCGCACCTTCCTGGCCCGCGGCGTGCCGGCCGCGAAGCTCCACCGGATTCCCTACGGTGTGGATCTGTCCCGCTTCGCGCCGGGGCCCGCCTCGGAGGGGCCGTTCCGCGTGCTCTTCGTGGGCAGCGCCTCTGTCCGGAAGGGGATTGGCTATTTGCTGGAAGCGGTGCGGCCGCTCGTCCAGCAAGGCCGGGTCGAGCTCTGGCTGGTGGGAGCCGTGTCGGCGGAGGCCCGCCCGGTGCTGGCGCGGCACGGCGACATCGTGACGTACAAGGGCTTTCTCGGCGGCGCCGAGCTCGCGGAAGCCTATCGCCAGGGCAGCGTGCTCGTGCTGCCCTCCATCGAGGAGGGGCTGGCCCGTGTACAGGCACAGGCCATGGCCAGCGGGCTTCCCGTGATCGCGACGCCCAACACCGGCGCCGAGGACCTCTTCGACGACGGGCGCGAGGGATTCATCGTCCCCATCCGCGACGCTCATGCCATCCGGGAACGCATCGAGTGGCTGCTGGGCCGGCCGGCGGCGCGCCGGGCGATGGGCGAGGCGGCGCGGCGCCGGGTGGCCGATCGCTCCGGGTGGGCCGAGTACGCAAGTGGAGTGGAGCGGCTCTACGCGAGCTTGCTCGGCGCAGGAGCCGCCGCATGAACGTGCTCTACGTGGGACCGGACAGCGGCACCTCACGGCATCGCGCCCATGCGCTGCGCCGGCTCGGTCACCGGGTGCACATCGTGGACCCGCGCGTCTTCGTGTCCCGGCCCACGTGGCTGGCCCGGTGGACGTGGCGCACCGGGGCCCGGGGGCTCGAGGGCTTTCTCCGACGCCGGGTGCTCTCGGGCATTCCTGCTGGCGCGTGGGACATCGCCGTGGTGGACGGCGGCGAGCTGGTGGGCCCGTCGCTGGTGCGGGCGCTCCGGGCTCGCTGCGGGGCGGTGGTCAACTACAACGTCGACGACCCCTTCGGCCGGCGGGACGGCGGGCGCTGGCGCCTGTACCTCGCCTCGGTGCCGCTCTACGACGGTGTGGTGGTCGTCCGCGACGTCAACGTGGACGAGGCGCGATCGCTGGGCGCCCGGCGGGTGCTCCGCGTGTTCCGCAGCGCCGACGAGGAGGCCCATGCGCCCCGGGCGCTCGCCCCGCTGGATCGGACGCGCTGGGGCCACGACGTGCTCTTCATCGGCACCTGGATGCCCGAGCGCGGGCCCTTCCTCGCCGAGTTGCTGGAGCGGCGCGTGCCGCTGGCCCTTTACGGCGACGGCTGGAGCAAGGCTCCGGAGTGGCCCAGCATCCGCGGCGCCTGGCGTGGGCCCGCCATCTACGGCGAGGACTATGTCAGGGCGATCCGGAGCGCGAAGGCGTGCCTGGGCCTGCTCTCCAAGGGCAATCGCGACCTCCACACCCAGCGGACCATGGAGATTCCGTTCGCGGGCGGGGTGCTCTGCGCGGAGCGCACGTCCGAACATCGGGCCCTCTACCGGGAGCACGAGGAGGCTCTCTTCTGGGGCGACGCAGCGGAGTGCGCGGAGCGCTGCCATGAGCTGATCACCGACCCCGTGCGCCGCACGGATATGGCCGAGCGGGGGCGGGCGCGCTGTCTCGAGAACGGCCACCTCAACGAGCGGGTGATGGCGAGGGTGCTGTGCGCGGCGAGCTGACCCTCCTAGCCGGACTCCTCAGCGTGGCCGCCCTCGTGCGGCTCACCAATGAGCTGAGCCCGGACGGCTTCGTGGCCGGCTACGCGTTTCTGGCCTGGCTATTCGTGGGAGGGGCGGTCGCGTACTGGATGTACTACTACACACGGCGACCGGTCCGGCTCGACCTCTGGGCGGTGCTCTTCATCGCGAGCGCGGCCTTCTTCGCCTCGGGTGGCGTGGTCGGCCCGCGCTCCACCGGGGTCTCGGCGGCGCGCGTGAGCCTGGCCGTGCAGGCGCTCCTGCTCCTCGCCGTCGGCCTCATCGCCGCGCGCGCCGGCTTCCGCCTCGTGAGCCCGGTGGGCGGCGCGGGCTTCCGGAAGGCCGCGCTGTGCGCGCGGATTCAGGCCACGCGGCCGGTCGTGGTGCTGGCGCTCTGGGGCCTGATCTGGACTCTGCGCGGCTACGCATTCTCGCAAGGTCTGGTGCTCTCCCACGCCGGCGACGTGATGAGCGAGGTCGGAACCGGCGCGTCCATCGCCATTCAGCTCGCCCTGCTCGGGCGCCCGCTGGTGGTCTTCCTGGGCGCGGTACTGGCGATGGACCGACGGCCCGCCCGGCGCGCCCTGGGCCTCCTCGTGGTGGGAGGCGAGCTCCTCTACTCCGTGCTCTGGGCGCGGCGGCTGCTCCTCGACCTCATCGCCGCGCTCTTGCTGGCGGGCATCTGGACCGGCCGGCGGCTCGGGGTGCGGCGTCTCGCCGTCTACGGCGCGGTGGGCGTCTTCGCCATCGTCGTGATGTGGCCCTTCATGTTCCACCTCCGCAAGGTGGCGGACCAGGCCGGGCTGTACGGCGCGGACTTCGCCACCCGCAGCGACACCTTGCTCGTCCAGGTCCTGCCCGATGCCATCGCCACGTTCGACCTCGCCACGTCTCTCTCCGAGGGCAGCGAGTACCGGGAGAACGTTCACGACCGGACCCGGATGCTGGATCTCTTGCTGGACATCAGCGCCGCCCATCAGGCGGGCACACCCTTCATGCACGGTCAGGTCTTCGCCGCCGCCCTCGTCTCCACGGTTCCGCGCGTGCTCTGGCCGGACAAGGAGCGGCTGATGGCGGTGGAGACCTGGCAGGTGGAGGAGCTCATCGAGCGGCACTTCGCGCTGCCCATCATCGACATGGCGAGCACCGTGCTCACCCACGGCTACGCCGACGGCGGGGTGCTGGGCGTGGTCCTCTACATGGCGCTGTTCGGGCTGGCCCTGGGCCTAGCCGAGCGCATCTTCGGGAAGGCGCGGAACGCCCTCATCGGGCTGGCGGTGTACGCCATGGCGCTGTCGCTGGCGGTCCAGATCGAGGGGAACATCACCGATGTCTTTGCGGTCGCGCGGGTGGTGGCGGTGCTCGTGGTGATCGATCGGCTCGCCGGACGATGGCTGGAGCGTCTGTCGCGGGAAACGCGGGGGCGCGTGCGCGCAACGAGGCCGGCATGGGCGATGTGAAGAACGGCCACCTGCACGCCTCTGCCGTGAGCGCGCGTCTCGGCGTGCGGCTTCCGGTGGGGACGCCGGTGCGGGTGGCCCATCTCGTATCGCACCCGGTGCCGTACTACACCACGCTCTACCGGGAGATCGCAGCTCGCGACGACGTGGATCTCACCGTGTACTTCTACTCGGCGGAAACCCTCCACGAGTTCCACGACCCGGGCTTCGGCCGCCTCGTGCAGTGGGACGCCGAGCTGCTGGACGGGTACAACGCCCGCTTCTGCGCGAGCGCGGCGCGGCCGCTGGGGTCGTCGCCGTGGCGGCGGCGACCGAACTGGGACATCGTACGAGAGGTCGGCCGGGGTGACTTCGACGCGGTGTGGGTGCACGGATACAACCACCCCACCAGCGTGCTGGCCATCGCGGCGGCCCGCGCGGCCGGCGCCGGGGTTCTGATCCGCGACGACCAGACCCTGCTCCACGAGCGCCCGTGGTGGAAGCGCACCACCAAAGCGCTCGCCCTGCGCGCGCTGTTCCTGGGGGCGACGGGGCTCTACGTGGGCGCGCAGAACCGCCGCTACTTCGCCCGCTACGGGATCCCGGAGGAGCGGCTAGTGGCCGCGCCACACTGTGTCGACAATCAGACGCTGCGGGCGCGGGCGGCGGCGCTGCGCCCGCGGCGCCGCGCTCTGCGCGCGGCGTTCGGGATCACCGACGACGCCCCGGTGGTGCTCTTCTGCGGCAAGCTGATCCCCAAGAAGCAGCCCCGGGCGCTGCTGGAGGCCTACGCGCGTGTGCGCCGCGAGCGCTCGTGCTGGCTCCTCTTCGCTGGGGAGGGGAGCGAGCGGGCGGCCATCGAGGAGACGGTGGCGCGCCACCGCCTGCCCGGCGTCATCCTCGCCGGCTTCCTGAACCAGTCCGAGGTGCCCCTCGCGTACGCCGCCGCGGACCTCATGGTGCTGCCGTCCGGCTGGGACGAGACCTGGGGCCTCGTCGTGAACGAGGCGTTGAACTTCGCGCTGCCCGTGATCGTCTCCGACAAGGTCGGCTCCGCGGAAGACCTGGTGCGCAACGGCTGGAACGGCTTCGTGGTGCCGCATGCGGATGTCGGGGCGTTGGCGCGCGCGCTGGGGCTCCTCGTCAGCGAGCCTCCCGCGGTACGCGCGGAGCTCGGGGCCCGGGGCCGCGACCTCGTGGAGGCCTACAGCGTGGAGCGCTGCGCGAACGGGATCGTGGAGGCCTGTCATCGCGTCCGCGAGGAGCGGTGGAGGGTCAGGGCGTGAGCCTGTCCGCCGCCCCCGTCACCACCGCGCTCGAGGTGGCGCTCCTGCCCACGCTGCCGTTCCAGGCCGGGATCAGCATGCAGGTGTACGCCGCCGACCTGGAGGCGGCGCTGGACGGCGTGCCCGGCGTGCGGGCGCGGCTGTGCACCCCACCCTTCGCGGAAGGGCCGCGGCCGGGCTGGAGCCGCAGCCGCTGGATCCGCTATGTCGGCTATCCGGCCTGGGCCGCGGCTCAGCGGGCCGACGTCTACCACGTGGTCGACCACGGCAATGCGCAGCTGCTCTGGCGGCTGCCCCGGAAGCGAACCGTGGTCACCTGCCATGATCTCTATCCCGTGGCGCTGGCCCGGGGCCATCTCACCGTGCCGGGAGCGCCGTCCCGGATGCGGATGCTGCCCACCGCGCTCCGACTCCTCGCGCTGCGGCGAGCGGGCGCCGTCCTCACGGTGTCGCATCACACCGCCAGCGAGTGTGTGCGCTATCTCGGGATTCCGGCCTCGCGCGTGCGCGTAGTGCACGAGAGCGTCTCGCGCCACTTCTGGGCGCTGCGGGACGTGGGCCGCGCGCGGACGACGCGGGCCGCCCTCGGCATCGGGGCCGAGGACATCGTGCTCCTGCACGTGGGCAGCGACGACCCCCGGAAGAACGTGACCGCGGTATGCGAGGTGACCGCGAGGCTCCGCGGGCTCACGAGCCGGCCCGTCCACTTCGTGAAGGTGGGCGCGCCCTTCGGCGCGCGTACCCACGCGACGCTGCGGCGGCTGGGACTGGGGACGGAGGTCGTGCGCCACGTGGGCCGGGTCGACGACGCGACGCTGCTCCGGCTCTATCACGCCGCCTCGGTGCTGGTGTACCCGTCCTTTCACGAGGGCTTTTGTCGCCCGGTCGTCGAGGCCATGGCGGCCGGCCTGCCCGTGGTCGCGTCCACCGCCGGGGCGATCCCCGAAGTGGTGGGGCACGCCGCGCCCCTGTTCGCGCCGGACGACGTGGCGGGAATGGCCGCCTGTATCGCCGATCTCGCCGAGCGGCCGGGACATCGCCGGGAGCTCGAGGAGCGGGAGCGAGAGGAGAGCCGGCGCTTCGCCCGCGAGACGCATGGCCGCGCGGTGGCGAGCGCCTATCGGGAGCTGGCCGCGGCATGAGAGCGCGCCCTCCGCTCCGAATCCTCCACGTCATATCAAGCTTGGCGCCGCGCTACGGAGGCCCCTCAAAGGTGTGCGTCGAGCTCTGCGACGAGCTGGCGCGCCGCGGCGAGCAGGTGTCGATCTTCACCACTGACGTGGACGGGCCGGGCCGGCTCGACGTACCGCTGGACCGCCCGGTACGTGTGGGCGGTGCCGACGTCAGGTATTTCCCCGTTCAGCGCCCGCGCGGCTTCGTGACGTCCTGGCCTCTGGCGCGCGCGCTCCGCGAGGCCGTCCCCCGGCACGACATCGTGCACATCCATTCCCTGTATCTCTTTCCGTCCACCGCGGCGGCGCACTACTGCCGCCGGGCGGGCGTGCCGTACCTGGTGCGTCCCCACGGGACCCTCGATCCCTTCATGTTCCGCCGGCACCGGGCCCGGAAGTGGATCTACGAATGGCTGTTCGAGTGGCGGAATCTCGAGCGGGCGGCGGCCCTGCACTTCACCTCGCTCGAGGAGCAGGAGCTCACGCGTCCGCTGGGGCTCTCCACGCCGGGCGTGGTGGTGGCGCCGGGTGTGCACGTCGAGCGCTACGGGCAACCCGTCGGCACCGCGGCGGCGCCCTGGGGCGAGACGCGTGGCCGCCGCGTGATTCTGTTCCTCGGACGGCTGAACTTCAAGAAAGGGCTCGACCTCCTCGCCCGCGCCTTCACCGAGCTCGCCCGCCGCCGCCCCGACGTCCACCTCGTGCTGGCCGGTCCCGACGACGACGACTACGGCCGGGCCGTACGGGGCTGGCTCGCTCAGGGCGGGGTGGCCGACCGGTGCACGTTCACGGGCATGCTGGAGGGCACATCCAAGCTCGCCGCGTTCCACCACGCCGACGTCTTCGCCCTGCCCTCCTACAGCGAGAACTTCGGCGTGGCGGTGGTGGAGGCGATGGCCTGCGGGTTGCCGGTCGTTGTCTCTGACCGAGTGAACATTTGGCGGGAGATCGCCCACGCGGGCGCGGGGCGCGTGGTGCCGTGCGACGCCGCCGCGGTGAGCCGGGGCCTCGCCGCGGTGCTGGACGATCCGGCCCCCGAGGCAATGGGCGAGCGGGGCCGGCGCCTCGTCGCGGAGCGCTTCACGTGGCCGGCGGCCGGGGCGCGGATGCTCGACGCCTATCGCGAAATTCTCGATCGACGGGAGATGCGGGCATGCGCATGAAGGAGTTCTACGAAGGCTACTGGCAGAAGGACGCGGCGCCGCCGCAGAGCGACCCCACTTCCGCGCAGCGCATGGTGCGGCTGGAGGCGGTGCTGGGACCGATGGTGGCGGCCAGCCGCGGCGTGCCCCGCGTCGTGCTGGATGCGGGCTGCGGCGACGGCGCGTTTCTCGTGTTCCTCCGCCGGCTGGGGCTGCGCGTGTCGGGCCTCGAGCTCGCCGAGGCCGCGGCGACGCGGGCGCGGCAGCGCTGCCCCGACGCGGACGTGCGGGTCGGCTCGCTGGAAGATCCGCCGCTACCCTTCGACGACGCGTCGTTCGACGCCATCTGGTGCACCGAGGTCCTGGAGCACCTCTTCCACGTGCATGACGCCTTGTCCGAGCTGAACCGCCTCCTCAAGCCGGGGGCGCTCCTCCTGCTGACGACCCCGTATCACGGGCTGGCGAAGAACCTCCTGATCGCCGGGCTGTCCTTCGACGGCCACTACAACCCCGATCTCAGCCATATCCGGTTCTTCTCCCGGCGCACGCTCGATCGCTCCCTGCGGCGGGCGGGCTTCGAGCCCGTGCGCTGGGAAGGCGTCGGACGCGTGTGGCCGCTGTGGAAGTCGATGTTCGTCGTGGCCCGCAAGACGGGGGCGCCGGGACCGCCGCCGGAGGTGATCGGGTGAGCGGGCGCGCGCTGCTCATTGCCCTGGGGCTCGGCTTCGGTTTCGGCTCGCCCGCGGCGGCCGCGCCGGCGGTGTTCTGGATGTCCGAGCCCGTGGAGCCGGGCGGGGTGGTGCTGCTGCAGGGCGGCGATCTGGACGGTGTGCGCGAGGTCCGCGTGTGGCGGCTTCCCGACGGCGATCCGGGGGCGCCGCCGGAGGCGGCGGCCGCGGTGCCC
>DATEDO010000055.1:0-66914 GCA_035281625.1 Candidatus Methylomirabilota bacterium | reverse complement strand
GGAGTGGGTGCTCAGGCAACCCTGTACTTATTGCCCATTTCGACGGCCCGCGTCAAGACTGCTGCTTGACGAACTCCGGATAGAAGGTCTGGAGCTCCTCACGCACCGCTCCCCGCAGGAGGGCCAGCTCCGCGTCGGTCGGGGTGGCCGTCTCCGGCACGGGGGTGGGCGCGTGCAGCGGGAACGCGGTCTTCGCCTCCACGTCGGCCAGGGACACACCGGGATGCACGCTGCCCAGCTCGAGGCGGCCCCGTCCGCGATCGAACTCGAAGACGCAGAGGTCGGTGACCACCGCGTGAAGCCCGCCCAGGCGGTACACGCCCTCGGGCGCCGTGCCCGGCGCGGTCACGAAATCGACCTTGGGCACGAATACGCGGCGGCTGTGCTCGGTGCGGAACAGGATGAGCCGCTTGGCCACGAAGGCGAGGATGCCGTTGGCGCGCCCGCCCGGCAGCCGCACCGTCGGCTTGTCGTAGTCGCCGATCACGGAGAGGTTGAAGTTGCCGTGCTGATCGATCTGGGCGCCGCTCGCGAAGAACACGTCGAGCCGCCCTCGCACCGCGAAGTTGTAGAACTCCTGCACGCCACCGTTGAACGGGAAGTGCGCGCGGCTGCCGAGGAGGATCAGGCGCGCGGAAGGAGCGTGCGAGCGCTTCGCAAGCAGGCAGGCGCTGGCGGGAATGGGAGACACCGAGCCCACCGCGATGGTCTCGCCGTCCCGCAGCCGGCGGGCGATGGCGACGGCCATCACCTCGGCGCGGCTCGCGCCCGCGGGCTCCGCCACGATCAGCGCGCGCCGCCGGCGAGGCCGACGCGCTCCAGGTAGCCGGCGTGGTCCGGCACGCCGTACACGTAGCGGTCCAGCCACTTGGCGAAGGTGTCGTCGTCCCGGGCGGCCTCGATGTACTCGCGGACGTGGGCCTCGTCCACCGCGTACCGGCCCTCGCAGGACGTGGGGTGCGCGCCGCGCGGCGCGTGCACCACCGCGGAGACGTGGATGCCGGGCACGAGTACGCCCAGGTGCGGCGCCTGCGTGAGATCGCCGTCGACGATCTCCTCCACCGTCGCCACCGTCCGGCGCGAAGCCTGGGCGATGAGCTTGGCGTCGAGGGCGCCGCTGGTCACGACGTTGCCGTGCCGGTCGCCCTGCCAGCCGTGGAACACCGCGACGTCGGGCGCCACCGCGGGGACGAGGGCGATCTCCTCACGGGGATCGTAGGGGTTGGGGACCGCCTTGAAGTCCGGGCGCACCCGCATGTAATCGGTGCCGAGGAGGCCGCGCACGGGCACGAAGGGGACGTTCATCACTCCAGCCTGGAGTGCGCTCATGATGGCGGGTCAGGAGTGCTCGCGGTACTTGAGCGCGCCCGCCTCGGCGCGCCGCCGGAAGTTTGGCGCGAAGCCGTACTCCATGAACGAGAGGCTGGAGAATTCCACGTCGGCGAGGGCGCCGGCCCCGATCATGAGGTCCACCACCCAGCCCGACGAGGGCGCGAGCGAGAGGTGCAGGTCACGGCGGCCCTGCCGGAGCAGCTCGTGGAAGAAGGCCACCGGCTCCATCCGCATGTACCCGACATAGGTCACGCGGTCGCCGTCCCGCACGAGGCGGGCCGCCTCCGCCATGCTCCGGATGATGCCGTCCATGGAAGCCCTCCGAGACCGCATGGTAACATCGCGAGCATCCATGCTGACGCTCGACGTCAACGGCGCGGCAACCACCATCGACGCGGCGGCGGACACGCCGCTGCTCTACGCCTTGCGCGGACATCTGGGGCTGGTGGGCCCGCGCTTCGGCTGCGGCCTCGCGCAGTGCGGCGCGTGCACGGTCCTCGTCGACGGCCGGCCCACGCGCTCCTGCGTCACTCCCGCCGCGGCCGCCGCCGGCAAGGCCATCCGCACCCTGGAAGGGCTCGCCACGCCGGCGGGGCCGCATCCGGTGCAGCAGGCGTTCATCGACGAGCAGGCGGCGCAGTGCGGCTATTGCCTGAACGGGATGATCCTGACCGCCACCGCGCTGCTCGCCGCGCGTCCCGACCCAACCGACACGGAGATCCGCGAGGCCCTCGCCGGCCACCTCTGCCGGTGCGGAACCCACCTCCGCATCATCCGAGCAATCAAGCGCGCGGCCCGCGTCCTGAGCCGCCCGTCCTCGTAGCGTCCGGGCCGCCCGGACCGACGCGGTCGCGATCGAGCCGCGTCAGCCAGTAGGTCATGCCCAGCTCGCGCAGCATGCGCGCGGCGACCTCGAGATGCCGCGCGGCGCCGGCGGCATCGCCGGCGCGCCGAGCCAGTCGCGAGAGACCGAGGTGCCCGCGCGCCACCAGCGGCCGCATGCCGAGCGTCTCGGCGAGGGCGAGGCCCTCCTCGGCGTGGCCGCGCGCCGTCGCCAGATCGGCCTTGGGACCTTCCGCCACCGCCAGTGACAAGAGGCGCAGCGCGTAGGCCTCGTTGCCGCGCTCCTTGTGCTCGCGCGCCATGGCGAGCGCCCGGCGCGCGGGACCGAGGGCCTCCGCGGCGCGGCCGCCGATGATCAGCACCTCGCCGAGATGCACGATGATCAGGGAGAGGCGGCCGAGCCGGCCCATGTGCTCGCCGCGCCCCACCGCCTGGGTGGCGAGGTCCGCCGCCTCCGTGAGGCGGCCGTCCAGCGCGCGAATGATCGCGAGATCGCCCGCGAGCGGCGGAAACAGCACGGGCGCGTCCGCGCAGAGGGCGATGCCGCGCTCGAGCACCGGCAGCGCCTCTCGGGTCGCGCCGCGCCGGAGCAGCACACCCCCGAGCCCCAGCAGGGCGTAGGCCAGGCTGTAGCCGTGGCCCGCCTTCTCGGCGAGGCGTATCCCCTCCTCGGTCACGGTGATGGCGTCCTCGAACTCGCCCAGCTCGGCGAGGCTCCAGCCGAGATGGGCGCGGCTCAGCACTCCAGCCAGGCCGGGCAGGCCGAAGGTCTCGTCGGGCCGCTCGGCGGCGAGAAGGGCGAGGCTCCGCCGGAGATGGACGTTGGCGCGCGGATAGTCGCCCAGGGTCCGCACCGCGCCGCCGAGGCCGAAGTTGCCGACGACCTGGAGGGCGACGTCCTGCAGCCGCTCCGCGATGGCCACCGCGCGGCCGCCCGCCTCCACCGCGGCGTCCGAGTCGCCCATCTCCCAGTGCATGGTGCTCCGGTAGGCGAGCGCCCTCGCGAGCCGCCGCTCGTCGCTCAGGTCCTGGGCGAGGGCCTCCGCGGAGCGGAGCACCGACAGCGCCTCGGCGTGCGAGCCGAGCGGGATCAGCCCGGCCTGGAGGTCGAATCCCACGTCCACCGCCAGCGTCCGCATCTCCTGGCTCGCCGGGATGTGGCTGATCGCCTCGAGGGCCCGGTGCAGGAACTCCACCGCCTCGCGGCAGGCGAGACGGCCGAGCGCCCGCAGCCCGGCCTCGCGCCCGTAGCGCGCCGCTTCCTCCCAGAGCGCGCCCGCGAAGGCGTGATGGGCCAGCCGCTCGATGGGCGCGACGTGCGCGTCCGCGCGGCTCTCCATGGCGCGCGCGATGCGCGCGTGGAGCGCGCGGCGGCGGTCGTGGAGCAGGCTCTCGTACGCCACGTCGTGGATGAGGGAGTGGCGGAAGGCGTGCACGGGGTCGGGGAACATCGCCGTCTCGGTGAGAA
This sequence comes from Candidatus Methylomirabilota bacterium, assembly GCA_035281625.1. Classification (GTDB taxonomy): domain Bacteria; phylum Methylomirabilota; class Methylomirabilia; order Rokubacteriales; family CSP1-6; genus DASRWT01. The sequence goes on along the minus strand of DATEDO010000055.1, from coordinate 63,271 downwards.
GCTCGGCGTCGCGGAGGCGCGCGAGCGCCTCTCGCACGGCCTCGACCGGCGCGTCCGCCACCGCCTCGAGCAGCGGCGCCGGCACCTCCTCGCCGATGACCGCCGCGGCCTGAAGCAACCGCTTCTCCTCGGCGGGCAAGCGATCGATGCGGGCGGCGAGCACCGCCCGCACGCTCGCCGGCACCTCCAGCGTCCCCACCTCGCGCATCACCCGATACGCGCCGGGGCTTCCCGACAAGACGCCCGCATCCACCAGGCTGTGGATGGACTCCTCGAGGAACAGCGGGTTGCCCCGCGCCCGCTCCCCGACGATGCGGCGGATGGCCGCGGTCTCCTCGGTGTGGCCCAGGAGCTCGCCCAGGAGCACGTCGGCGCCGGCGGGCCGCAGCGGCTCGAGGCGCAGGCGGGTGTAGCCGCGGCGGCGGCTCCACCCGTCGTCGTGCTCGGGCCGGTAGGTGGCGAGCACCATGGTGCGCGGCGGCAGGTTGCGGACGATGTAGTCGAGCGCCTCGCGACCCTCCCAGTCCATCCACTGGAGATCCTCGAGGATCATCACGAAGGGCTGCCGGCGCGCGATGCCCTCGATGAGGCGCACGAGCAGCTCCATGGCGCGCACGCGGCGCGCCCCCGCGTCGAGGGCGAGGAACGGGCTGCCCGGCAAGGACACCCCGTGGAACCACTCCAGCGCGGGGATCACGTCCTCGAGCGCCGGATCGAGGTCGCGGACGCCCACGGCCAGCTTGGCCCGCACCGCCGCGGGATCGTCGCCGGGCTCGATCCGGAAGAAGCGGCGCTGGATCTCGATGCCCGGGCGATGGCCCACCGCGCGCCCATAGGACAGCGCGGCGGCCTCGAGGACGAGATCTCCGCGCTCGCGCGCGCGCCGCGCGACCTCCGCGGCGAGGCGTGACTTGCCCACCCCCGCCTCGCCCACCACGGACACGATCCGACCCGGCCCCTGCTCGGCCGACTCCACGATGGCGAGCAGCCGCTCCAGCTCCGCCTCGCGTCCCACGAAGGGCGTGAGCCCGCGCGCGGCGAGCATCTGCGCGCGGGACTGCGCGGTGGCGGCGCCGGTGACCTCGTGCATCTCCACGGGCGCGTGGAGGCCCTTCACGGGCACGGGGCCCAGCGCGCGCGTGGCCACGCGCCCCGCGGCGAGGGCCACGGTGTCGCCGGTGGCGAGGGTGGCCCCGGGCCGGGCCATCTGCTCCATGCGCGCGGCCAGGTGCACGGTGGGCCCCACCGCGGTGTAGGTCATCGAGAGGTCGTTCTCGATCGAGCGCACCATGACCTCGCCGGAGTTCAGGCCCACGCGGATCTGGATGGGCACGCCGGCGAGGCGGCGCATGCGCTCGCCGAACGCGGTGATGCGCTCCTGCATGCGGAGGGCGGCGTAGCAGGCGCGCACCGCGTGATCCTCGTGGGCCAGCGGCGCGCCGAAGAGCGCCATGATCCCGTCGCCCATCACCTGGTTCACCGTGCCCTCGTAGCGGTGCACCGCCTCCATCATCTGCTCCAGCACCTGGTCGAGGATGCGGCCCGCCTCCTCGGGGTCGCGCTCGGCGAGCAGCTCCATGGACCCCTGCACGTCGGCGAACAGCACCGTCACCTGCTTGCGCTCGCCGCTGAGCCGCGCGCCCTGATCGCGGATGCGCGCGGCGAGATGCGGCGGCGTGTAGGCCGCGGGCGCGGCGAAGCGGGCGGGATCGGGAGCGGCGACGAGGGGCGCGCCGCAGGACGAGCAGAAGCGCGCGCCGGTCCGCGCGGGATGACCACAGCGTGGGCAAGCGGGCATGACATCCGACATGGGACGCGGACAGGGTATCAGGAGAATCAACCGTGCGCCGCGCTTGCCTCGGCGCGCGGCGGAAGGCATCATCTCGCCGTGCAACCCGGCGCGCGCCCTGCCCGTCTCTTCGTCTGGATCGGGGCGGCGGCGCTGCTGCTGCTGGCGGCGGGAAGCTTCACGCCGCTGCCCAACGCGCTCAACCGCCTCATGGCCGGCCGGACCGAGCTGAGCCCGGCGGAGGCCATCGTGGTGCCGGGCCGCGGCGGGGCCGACGCCGACGAGATTCTCACCAACCGGTCGCTGCGCCGCACCCTGCGCGCCATCGCCCTCTACCAGCGAAATCTCGCCCCGATCCTCGTCTTCTCCGGCGACTCCGGCGAGATCGATGCGCGCGTGCGCCTCGCCCGGGGCCTGGGCGTGCCCGTCGAGCACATCGTCGCCGCCTACGGCGCGCACACCACGCGCGAGGAGTCCGCGGTGCTGGAGCGTCTCCTGCGTCCGCGGGGTGTGCGGCGGGTGCTGCTGGTCGCCGATCCCATCGACATGCCGCGCACGCGCGCCCTCCTGGAAGGCCGCGGGTTCGTGGTGCTCGGCGCCCCCACCGCCTCCAGCGGCCCCGGTGATCCCGAGTCGCGGCTGCATCTCCTGCGCGAGATCGCCAGCGAGCTCGCGGCCTGGGGCTACTACCGGCTGCGCGGCTGGCTCTAGCCGATGGACATCGAGCACATCGTCCTGCCCGCGCTGGTGCTGATGACCTCCCTGGGCGCCGTCGTCCTCGGCACATGGCGCCTCGGGCTCGCCCCCCGGCGGCTCGGCGGCGCGGCGCTGCGCGCGGTCGAGACCATCGGCCTCCTCGTCGCCTTCGGCGTCGCCAATGTGGCCCTGGGGATCGCCGGCGTCCTCGCCTACCGCGGCCTCACCGGCGAGTTCATGTCCTTCTACGTCCTGAACGACGCGATCCTGGGCCTCTTGTCCTTGCTCCAGGCCCTCGTCTTCCAGTGGTGGCGGGCGGGCAGGCGCGACTGAGGGGTGAGCGCCCGGGCGCGGGCGGCAACGAAGCCGATGGCCCCTTATCGGCGCCCGGCGCTAGACGAACTGGGTGTCCGGATCCAGGCCGAGAAGGAACTGGCCGACGGTCTCGAAGTGCGACTGCCGGCCCTGGAGCTGCTGCGTCACCGCATGGATGTCGCGGAAGCGCCGCTCGAACGCGCCCGCGGTGAAGATGGCGCTGGAGCCCGCGGCGGCGTAGGCGGCATCGGCCACGTCGCGCGCCTGATGGATGGCGTAGGTGGCGGCGAGCCGGATGGTCATCCGCTGCTCCATGGTCAGGGTGCCCGAGCGGCCGACCTCGCCCCAGATCTCGCCGAGCGAGCCGAGGAGGAACATCCGCGCCGACCGCAGGCGCGCCTCGGCCTGCGCCACCTGCGACTGCACCACGTGGTTGTCCCGCAGCGTCCGGTGGCCGCCGCGGGGCGTCTTCTCGCGGGCCAGCTCCACGAAGGCGTCGAGCATGGCGCGCGCCAGGCCGAGCGCCACCCCCGCGAAGCCCGAGGCGTAGAGGCTGCCCGCGGGGAAGCAGTAGAGCGGTCCGGGGTGGCGCCGCTCCGCCGGATCGTCGCGCGACACCGAGTAGGCATGCGGCACGAAGAGATCGGTGACGGTGAAGGCGTCGGAGCCGGTGCCGCGGAGCCCGCTGACGTGCCACACGTCCACGAGCTCGGCGCTCGCGGCGGGGAAGAGCATGGTCCGCTCTTCCCGGCGGCCGTCGCCGCGGCGGCGGGGAGCGCCGTCCGCGGTGACGATGGGGCAGTGCCCACCCAGCCAGGTCGCGTGCCGGCAGCCGCTGGCGAAAGACCAGGTGCCGGTGACGCGATAGCCGCCGTCCACCCCGACGGCGCGAGCGTCCGGGCCAGGGCCCCACGCGAGGACGGCGCGCCGGTCGGCGAAGACGTCGCGCGCGACCTCCGGGCTCAGATAGGCCGCGGTCATGGCACAGCCGCCGGCCTGACAGAGGCACCACGCCGCGCTGCCATCGCCCTTGGCGATCTCCTCCACCACCGCCACGAAGGTGACCGGATCCACCTCGCCGCCGTCGAGCATACGCGGGAGCAGGAGCCGGAAGAGCGCGGCGTCGTGGAGGCCGTCGAGCAGCGCCGGCGTCAGGCGGCGCTCGGCCTCCCCCGCCTCCGCGCACCGCTCGAGCAGCGGCACGAGCGCGCGCGCCCGCTCGAGATGCGGCGGATGCTTCGTCTCCGACGGTGCCATGGGATGGGCCTTACTATAGCCCAGCGGGGTACATAGCGCTTGCCCCCGCCCCGCCCCGCGGGCTAGGCTCATGGCTCGACAAGGAGAGATGCGCGTGATGGTCCGACGGCAGCGCCGTTCCCCCGGCTGGCAGGTGCTCGCCCTCGGGCTGTTCCTGATCCTCGACACCTTCTCCTCCGCGGCGGAGGCGCAGAGCGGGACGCGCACGTATCGCCTCGGCGTGCTCGCCAACGCGTTCGAGGTCTCCGAGGGCCCGCTCTTCGACGAGTTCCTCGAGGGGCTCAAGAAGGCCGGCTACGTCGAGGGCAAGAACCTCGTCGTCGAGTGGCGCTCCTCCGAGGGGCAGTTCGAGCGCCTGCCCGCGCTGGCCGCGGAGCTGGTCCGGGCCAAGGTGGACGTGATCGTCGCCTCGTCGGCCCTGCCCGCGCACGCCGCCGCCGAGGCCACCCGGAGCATTCCCGTGGTGTTCCTCCTGGTCTCGGATCCCGTCGGCCAGAAGCTGGTGGGCAGCCTGTCCAGGCCGGGCGGCAATGTCACCGGGCTCGCGACCTTCGCGCCGGACGTCCTCACCGCGCGGCGCATGCAGGTGCTCAAGGAGGCGGTGCCCCGCGCGTCGCGCGTGGCCGTCCTCAGCAATCCCGCCAACGCCACGCACCGGGAGCTCCTGGCGCGCGAGCTGCCCGTGGCGGCGCAGGCCGAGAAGCTCACCCTGGTCCCGCTGGCGATGCGCGCGCCCGGCGATCTCGAGGGCGCGTTCGAGCAGGCCGCGCGCGAACGCGCCGATTCCCTCTACGTGCTCGGCGATCCGCTGAGCTTCGTGCACCGGAGCCAGATCGCCGACATGGCGGTGCAGCGTCGCCTCCCCAGCCTCACGACCACGCGCATCGGCGTGGAGGTGGGCGGCCTCGTCTCCTACGGCCCCAAGCTGCGCGACCTCTACCGGCGCGCCGCCATCTACGTGGACCGCATCTTCAGGGGCGCCAGGCCCGCGGATCTGCCGGTGGAGCAGCCGCCGCAGTTCGAGCTGGTCGTCAATCTGAAGACTGCCCGGGCCCTCGGGATCACCCTCCCCCAGTCCCTGCTGCGGCGAGCGGACGAAGTCATCCAGTGAGCCCCGCCCCGAGCCTCGTCCGCCCACGCCGCCTGATGCCGGGGCAAACGGTGGGCGTGATCGCTCCCTCGTCGCCGCCCAACGAGCCCGACCGGCTGCGCTTCGCCCTCGAGGTGGTGGAGTCGCTGGGCTTTCGCGCGCGCCCGGGGGCGCATCTCTTCGACCGTGACGGCTATCTCGCCGGCGCCGACGCCGCGCGCGCCGCCGATCTCGATGCCATGTTCGCCGACGACCGGGTGGACGTGATCTGGTGCGCCCGCGGCGGCTACGGGGCCTCGCGCCTGCTCCCCGCGCTCGACTACGCGCGCATGCGCGCCAATCCCAAGCCGCTCATCGGCTATAGCGACATCACCGCCTTGCACATGGCGCTGCACACGCAGGCGGGCCTCGTGTCGTTCCACGGCCCGGTGGCATGGAAGTCGCTCACGCCGTACACGCTCGGCGAGCTCGAGCGGGTGCTGTGCAAGCCGGAGACCCCGACGCGCCTCGGGGCCCCGCCCGCGTTCGAGGCCCGCCCCGGCCGGGTGGAATGGGAGAACCGCGTGAGCACGCTCCAGGGCGGCAAGGCCCAGGGCCGGCTCCTCGGGGGCAATCTCTGTCTCATGGCGCATCTGGTGGGCACACCGTATTTCCCCGATCTCCGCGGCGCCATCCTGTTCCTCGAGGACGTGTCGGAGCCCTTCTATCGGATCGACCGCATGCTCACGCAGCTCTGGCTGTCCGGCGCGCTCGCCGGCGTGGCCGGCGTGGCGTTCGGCAAGTTCACCGAGGGCGGCCCGTCGGCGAGCTATGTCCAGAACCGCGTGCTGGAAGACGTCCTGGCCGAGCGCTGCCGCGCCCTCAAGATCCCCGCGGTGGCCGGCCTCATGATCGGGCACGTGGACGACAACACCACGGTGCCGGTGGGATGCCTGGCCGAGCTGGACGCCGACGCGCAGACCCTGACCCTGCTCGAGCCTGGAGTCACCTAGGAGAGACCATGAGCGAGCGCCAGGTGGTGGGGCTGCTTCATCCGGGCGAGATGGGATCCGCGGTGGGGGCGACCCTGGTCGCGAGCGGCGCGCGTGTCCTCTGGGCCTCGGCGGGCCGCGGCGCGCAGAGTCGCGAGCGCGCGCAGGCGCTGGGGCTCGAGGACGCCGGCTCGGTGGCGGCGATCGCGCGGCAGGCCGGCACCATCGTCTCGGTGGCGCCGCCCCACGCGGCGATGGACGTCGCGCGCGAGGTCGCCGGGCTGCGCTTCGGCGGCATCTTCGTGGACGCCAATGCCATCGCCACCGAGACCACCCGCGCCATCGGACGGCTGATCGAGCAGGCCGGCGGACGCTTCGTGGACGGCGGCATCATCGGGCCCGCCAACCGCAAGCCGGGGGCGGCGCGCATCTATCTCTCGGGCGGCGAGGCGGCGGCGGTCAAGCGCCTGCTCGAGTCGGGCCCGGTGATGCCGGTGGTCCTGGACGGGCCGGCGGGCGCGGCGTCCGCGCTGAAGATCGCCTACGGCGGCTGGAACAAGGGCAGCCAGGCGCTCCTCATGGCCATTCGCGCCTTCGCCGCGTCCGAGGGCGTGGACGAGGCGCTGCTGGCGGAGTGGGCGCAGTCGCAGCCGGACGTCCCGGCTCGCTCCGAGCGCGCGGTGAACGACAACGCCCGCAAGGCCTGGCGCTTCGTGGGCGAGATGGAAGAGGACGCGCGCGCCCTCGCCGCGGCGGGGCTTCCCGCCGGGTTCCACGAGGCCGCCGCCGACATCTATCGGCGCCTGGCCGGCTACAAGGATACCGCCGCGCCCCCGTCGATCGCGGAGGCGCTGGCCGAGCTGCTCAAGCGGCGCCGCGGCTGACGGGCTACCGGCGCGTCGCCGCGCGATACTCCTCGGCGCTGATCGAATCGACCCGGGACACGGCGGGAACCGCGACCTCCTGCCCGCGCTCGTCCTTGAAGCGGACGTTGTTCGGATCGCGGGTGAACGAGGTGGTGTAGTATGTGCGCCCACTATGAGTATCGGTGATCCGGTAGTAGGTGCTGCAACCGGAGGCGACGAGCGCGAGGATCAAGAGTCCCAGCAACGGTCGTGCGAAACGCATGGCGCCCTCCCTTTCGGCCAGTGTAGCGAGGAGAACCTGGGCTCGCCAGCGAACGCACCCCTCACCAGGAGGCCCGCACCTCATGCATAGACTGGCCGAGCTCCACCGGACCATCGGGCGATGAAGCTGTCGGTCGAGTTCCCCAGCGTGGCGTACCGCGAGGGGCCGGAGGCGGTGGCGCGGCTGGCCCGGACCCTCGAGCGCACCGGCTATGACCACATCGACATCTTCGACCACGTCGTGATGGGCCATCCCATCGAGGGGCGCCCGCCCGGCCCCTACAACGCGGCGATGCCCATCCTCGAGGCGCTGATGACCCTGTCCTACATGGCCGCGGTGACCGCCCGCGTGACGCTCGGCACCGAGGTGCTGGTGCTCCCGCAGCGGCAGCCCGTGCTCGTGGCCAAGCAGGTGAGCACGCTGGACACGCTCTCCGGCGGCCGGGTGCGCCTCGGGGTCGGCGTGGGCTGGCAGGAGTCGGAGTACGAGGCGCTCGGCGAGCCGTTTCGCACGCGCGGCGCTCGGATGGACGAGGCCATCGCGCTCATGCGCGCCTGCTGGGGCGACGCCCGGGTGGACTTCGCGGGCGCGCACTATCGCGCGACGGCCATGGCCATGGAGCCGAAGCCGCCCCAGGGACGGCAGATCCCCGTGTGGATCGGCGGCCACTCCGAGGCGGCGTTCCGCCGGGTGGGGCGCCTGGGGGACGGCTGGCTCGCCAGCCGGGTCTCCGACGCCGCCGACGCCCAGCGCGCCCTGGAATCGATCCGGCGCCACGCCGAGCACGCGGGGCGCGATCCCGCCCGCATCGGGCTCCAGAGCATGGTGGCGCCGCCGCCGCGCGACGCCGAGGGCAAGCGCTTCTACGCCGAACCCGACCGCGTCGTCGCGCGCTGCGCCGAGCTCAAGGCCATGGGCTTCGAGTGGGTCTCCCTCAACGCCACCGCGCTCTTCCAGGCCGGCGCGCGCTCGGTGGACGCGATGGCCGAGGGTCTCGCGACGCTGCACGGCCGCATCCGCGCGGAGGTGGGCGCATGACGACCGGCGCCGAGGTGGAGCGCTGCACCATCATCCTCACTCCGCGCGACCTCTTCTCGGTGACCGGCGAGTGCCTCGACCACCTCTTCGCCCACACCCCCCAGCCCTTCGATCTCATCGTGGCGATGGGGGGTGCCCCCGACGCCCTTCGCGGCGAGCTCGAGCGGCGCCTCGCCGGCCGGGCACGCCTGCTCTTCGATCCGGCCTTCCGGAACACCGCCGAGCTCCGCAACCGCGCGCTGCGAGAAACCACGACCCGGCTCGCGGTGTGCCTGGACACCAATGTCTTCGTGCGCGCAGGGTGGCTGCCGCCGCTGGTCCGCTGCCAGCAGGAGACGGGCGCCAGCCAGGTGGTGCCCCTCATCCTCGACGGCGACGACAAGATTCATACCGCGGGCAACGACCTCTTCATCACCCACGAGCGCGGCAAGGCCTTCGGCACCATGGAGCTGCGCTACCAGAATCAAAAAGTCTGCGAGACCACCAACCTCGTCCGGCGCGAAGTGGACTTCGGCGAGGTCCACTGCCAGCTCCTGGTGGTGCGGGACGCGCTCGAGCTCGCCATCTACGACGAGCGCCTCCGCGAGGGCGGCGACATCGACTCGGGCCTCGCCCTGTCGCGGGCCGGCCGGGTCATGATGTTCGAGCCCGCGTCGCACGTGTACCTCTTCTATCCGCCGCTCCTCGAGCACCCCCAGGACGTGCCCCTCCATCGGTGGAAGTGGGACATCCCGTCGGTGATGGCGAGCTATCGCCATATCGAGGACAAGTGGAAGATCGACGTGGGCGGGCCCCGGGGCGGCTTCAAGCGCTACCTGGTCAACGTCAACGCGCGAGTGGGTCCGCTCACCCAGATCTACCCCTCGCGCCCCACCATCTTCGCCGATCGCCTCTATCGCTACGTGTTGCGGCGGCTCCCCTCGCCCTCCTCACTGGGAGACCGCTTCACCGCCTGGCGGACGGGCTACTACCGCGAGTGAGCGAGGAGCACCGCCACCGGGAAGTCCCGGAAGAGGTCGGCCGCGGCAAGGGCGCGCTGCTCGCCGCGGGTGCTCGCGCTCAGCCGCTCGCCCGTGAAGAGGTTCTCCCAGTGGAGGTCGGGCAGCGCCGAGACGTCCACGCGCGTGTCGCCCCAGACCTCCGGCCCCAGCGGGGCCTGCGGGGGGCTCGGCGCCAGGCGGGTGAGGAGCCGAGGCACCGCCACCACCGCCCAGATCTCACCGCTCTGGCGAGAGAACGCGAAGCAATGCGCTGACTTCTCCCCCGCTCCGCCCAGCGGCACGTAGCCGCCGGCGGAGAACAGTCCGGGGTGCGTCCGCCGGCAGCCGAGCACGCGCGCCGTCACGTAGAGCTTGATTCGCCCGTCCTCGCGGGCGGTCGCGAGCTCGCGCGCGAGCTTCCCCGGCCCATGGCCCGGCGCCGAGGCCGCGCGCTCCAGCGCCTCCAGCATGGCGGCGAGCCGCGCATGGTCCACGGGGCGGCGATTGTCGGGATCCACCAGGCTCAAGTCCCACACCTCGGTGCCCTGGTAGGTGTCGGGCGCGCCAGGACAGGCGAGGCGGAGCACCGTCTGCGACAGCGAGTTGAAGATACCGTAGTGGCTGACTCGCCGCTGGAGCGCGCCGAAGTCCTCGAGGAAGGCGTCGCTCACCCGCGGGTCCAGGGTGCGGGCCACGAACTCCCGCACCGCCGCGTCGTAGGGCTCGTTGGGATTGATCCAGCTCGTATGGAGCTTGGCCTCGTGAAGCGCCTTCTCCATGTACGCCTGGATGCGCGCCACGAAGCGCGCCCTCGCCTCCGGCAGAAGGGGCTCGAGCGGCCAGGCGCCCATCAGGGTCTGGTAGAAGAGATACTGCGCCCCCGCGTCGGGGACGAGCTGGTCGTCGACCCGCCCCCGGTGCGGCGCGTTCTGGTTCATCCAGCGCGAGACCGCGTTCCGCCAGTCATCCGGAATCTCCGACAGGACGTCGAGCCGCGCCCGCACGTCCTCACTGCGCTTGGTGTCGTGGGTGGACAGCGGGGACAGCGCGTGCCCCCAGCGGGCCTGGCGGTCGAGGCAGTAGAGGTGCAAGGCCTCGGGCGTCACGCCGAAGCGCCCGGGATCCCCGCCCACCTCGTTGAGGGAGACCAGGCGGGTGTAGACGTAGAACGCGGTGTCCTCCACTCCCTTCGCCATCACCGGCGCCGTGACCTGCTGGAAGGATCCCGCGAAGCGCCGCTGCTCGACCCGGTCCTCCGCGGTGAAGGAGGGGGGCGCCTGCAGGAGGACCATGTCCCGGATGAAGCGCAGCACGCGCAGCCCCATGAGAGGATTGCGGATGGCGGCCCGACGCACCGCCATCTCCACGTGCCGCCGATCGACTTCGCGGACTCCGTCGTCGGCGATGTAGGAGCGATACACCGGGAAGCACGCGATGACCTCGCGGAGCGCCTCGCGCAGGGAGTTGAAGGTGAAGTCGCGCGAGGCCCGGCTCTTCTGGGCGAGGGCGTCCAGCTGATGGGTGAGCATGGACAGCTCGCTGGCCAGGGAGACGTTCACGATCAGCGCCTTCTTCTGATAGGCGATCTCCGCGAACGGCTGATCCTCGCCGGTCAGCGCGGCGTGGAGGCTGGTGAAGGCATCGGCGTTCGCGCCGTCGACGAAGAGCCCGTTGACGGCGTTCAGGAAATCGTAGCCGCTGGTGCCGTGGACGGACCAGGACTCGGGCAGCGCCTCGCCCGGCCCGAGGATCTTCTCCGCCACCACGTACACCGGCGCGCGCTCCCGCAGCCGGCGGAAGTACTGGGCCGGATCGTAGAGCCCGTCGGGATGGTCGATCCGGAGCCCGTCCACCGCGCCCGCCGCGATGAGCCGGAGCACCAGGGCATGGGTGGCCTCGAAGACCTCCGGGCGCTCCATCCGGAGCGCGGCGAGGTCGTTGATGTCGAAGAAGCGCCGGTAGTTGATCTCGTCGGTGGCCACCCGCCAGTGCGAGAGTCGATACGCCTGATGCCCGAGCAGGTCATCGAGCTGGTCGAAGCTCGCCGGGTCCTGCGCCCGCCCATTGAGCTCGGCGAGGACGCGGGCGAGGACCTCGCGCACCGCGGGCTGCTCACCGGCGAGCCCGGCGAGGCGCCGCTTCACGATCTCCTTCTCGCGGGCGCGCTCGGCCACCCGGGCCGGGTCGACCTCCGTCCGGTGGGGGAGATTGCGGATGGCGGTGAGGATGCTCTGGTACTCCGCGAGCGCGGGCGACTCCGCGCCCAGCACCGCCGCCAGCTCGTCGTGCCCGCGCTCGAGCACGCGCGCGTAGCTGCGCGGGGCGAGGGGAAAGCGGCGGTCGTGGTACGCGATGGCGAAGGCTCCGTCCTCGAAGACGAGGCGCAGGCGCCCGCCCTCGAGGGCGTCGCCATAGGGCTCGCCGAGCACGGGCAAGAGCACCTTGCCCAGGAGCTGCGGCCGGGGGGCGGCGTTCCAGGCGATGTCGAAGTGCCCCGCGAAGCGGGACGAGGGGCCGTTCTCCAGCACGTCGTTCCACCAGGCGTTGTCGTTGCTATTCACGCCCATGTGGTTGGGCACCATGTCGAGGATCTGCCCCAGATCGTGCTCGTGGAGCGCGCCGACGAAGGCCGCGTAGTCCTCCTCGGTGCCGATCTCGGGATTCAGCGCATTGTGGTCGACGATGTCGTAGCCGTGGGTGCTGCCCGGCCGTGCCTTGAGGTACGGGGAGGCATAGCAGTGGGTCACGCCCAGGCGGCGCAGATACGGGATGACGCGGACGGCGTCGCGGAAGGTGAACCCGGCGTGGAACTGCAGGCGGTACGTGGACTCCGGAAGAGCCCGCGACGTCACGGCGCGGGGCCCGCCCGCCGCAGCACCGCGAACGAGCGCGCCGACAGGGGATAGGGCGTGCCTCCGGCGCCGACCTCCGGCGGGATCTTCTCGCCGGAGGTATCGAGGATCGGCTCCCAGCGATGTCCGGCGTCGAGCCCGGGCAGCGTGAAGGGCAGCGGCTCGTGATGCGCGTTCAGGAGCAGCAGGAGGCTGTCACCCGTCACCGGCTCCCCCCGCTCGTCCACGTGCCCGATGAGGTCGCCGGCCAGGCGCACGCCCAGGCACTTCACGAAATCGGTGCCCCAGTCCGTGTCGGACATCTCCTGGCCCCCCGGGGTAAACCACAAGATGTCCTGGATGCCGGTGCCGCGGATGGAGCGGTTCTGGAACCACTTCCGCCGCTGCAGCACCGGCTGGGTCTGCCAGAGCCGGCTCACCTGCTTCACGAACTCGAGGAACTCCGCCTGCCGCTGGTCCAGCTCCCAGTTCAGCCAGGTGAGCTCGTTGTCCTGGCAGTAGGCGTTGTTGTTGCCCTCCTGGGTATGGGAGAGCTCGTCACCGGCCAGGAGCATGGGCACGCCCTGCGAGAAGAACAGCGTGGCGATGACTGCCCGCTTGCGCCGCTCGCGACAGTCGACGACCTCGGGCTCCTCGCTCGGGCCCTCGGCGCCGCAGTTCCAGGAGTTGTTGTCGTCGGTGCCGTCGCGGTTGTCCTCGCCGTTGGCCTCGTTGTGCTTGCCGTTGTACGAGACGAGGTCCTGGAGGGTGAAGCCATCGTGACAGGTGACGAAGTTGACGCTGGCGTAGGGGGCGCGGCCCGTGCCCTGGTAGAGATCGCTGGAGCCGGCGAGACGGGTAGCGAACTCGGACACGAGACCGCCGTCGCCCTTCCAGAACCGGCGCACGCTGTCGCGGTACCTTCCGTTCCACTCCGCCCACAGCACCGGAAAGTTTCCCACCTGGTAGCCGCCGGGCCCGACGTCCCACGGCTCGGCGATCAGCTTCACCTGGGACAGCACCGGGTCCTGGTGGATGATGTCGAAGAAGGCGCCGAGGCGATTCACCTCGAACAGCTCGCGGGCCAGCGTGCTCGCGAGGTCGAAGCGGAACCCGTCCACGTGCATCTCGGCCACCCAGTAGCGCAGGCTGTCCATCACGAGCTGGAGCACCCGCGGGTGCTGCATGTTGAGGGTGTTGCCGCAGCCCGTGAAGTCCATGTAGTAGCGGGGCTCGGGCCCCAGGCGGTAGTACGCGGCATTGTCGATGCCGCGCATGGACAGCGTGGGACCGTACTGATTGCCTTCGGCGGTGTGGTTGTACACCACGTCGAGGATCACCTCGATGCCGGCGGCGTGGAGCGCCCGCACCATGGTCTTGAAGCCGGCCACGGCGGAGAGCGCGTTCCCCGGCGCGTCGTAGGACGGCTCGGGGGCGAAGTAGGAGAGCGAGTTGTAGCCCCAGTAGTTCGAGAGCCCTTTCGCCACGAGGTGTCGGTCCGAGATGAAGTGATGCACGGGCATGAGCTCCACCGCGGTGACGCCGAGCTCGCGCAGATGCCGCATGGCCGCCTCGGAGGCAAGCCCCGCGTACGTGCCTCGCAGCTTCTCGGGCACGCCGGGATGCCGCTTGCTGAAGCCCCGGACGTGCGCCTCGTAGATGAGCGTCTTGTGCCACGGCGTGCGCGGCGGGCGATCGTCGCCCCAGGTGAACGCGGTGTCGACCACCTGGCCGAGCGGCGCGAACGGCGCGCTGTCTCGGTCATCTCGCGCGAGGTCGGCGTTGTCGTCGCCCAGGCGGTACCCGAACACCGTGTCGTCCCAGCGGAGCGGCCGCCCGATCGCCTTCGCATAGGGATCGAGCACGACCTTGCTCGGGTTGAAGCGGTGGCCCTGCTGCGGCTCGTACGGGCCGTCCACGCGGTAGCCGTAGAGCTGGCCCGGCTGCACGTCGGGAAGATAGGCGTGCCAGACCTGGTCGGTGTATTCCTCCAGGACCACGCGCCGCGCCTCCCGCGGGTCCTCCGCCGAGTCGAACAGGCAAAGCTCGACCTTGGTCGCGTTCTCGGAGAAAAGGGCGAAGTTGACCCCGGCTCCGTCCCAGGTCGCCCCCAGCGGATACGGCCGCCCTGGCCACACTCTCATCGGTTGTTCACCCCACTGACCGTAGGCAAGCCCCGTGCCGGGGGCGGCCGCTCGGGGGAAGATAACATAGGCCGAGCGGCGGCGCAGCCGTGTCAGATTTGCTCGGTCACCTTTACCGGGTCGTGATGACATCGGGACGGCACATGACTTGCTCGGGTGGCCGCACGTGAGCCACAGAGGGGAACGGGTCCGCCGGACCGGCGCGATCAGCGAGCCCGACGGGTCCATCCGCTGGCGAGTATGGGCGCCTCGCGCGCAGGCCGTCGAGCTCGTGCTCGTGGACGGGGACGCGCGTCGCGTCCTGTCGATGACGCGGGAGTCTCATGGCTTCTTCTCGCGAGCCCTGGGGGACGTGCCCGATGGCCAGCGCTACGCCTATCGCCTCGACGGCCGCGCGGAGCGGCCCGACCCCTGCTCGCTCTGGCAGCCCGACGGTGTGCATGGACCATCGGCGGTGATGCGGCCGGCGCGCTTCGCCTGGACCGATGCCGGCTGGCCGGGCATCGCCCGCCCCGACCTCGTCTTCTACGAGCTCCACGTGGGCACGTTCACCCGCGAGGGCACCTTCGACGCCGTGATCGGGCGGCTGCCCGCGCTCCGGGAGCTGGGGATCACCGCGGTGGAGCTGATGCCGGTGGGGCAGTTCCCCGGGACGCGCAACTGGGGCTATGACGGGACATGCCTCTACGCCGCGCAGGCGAGCTACGGCGGCCCCCAGGGGCTTCTGCGGCTGGTGGACGCCTGTCACGCCGCGGGGCTGGCCGTGTTCCTGGACGTGGTCTACAACCACGTCGGGCCGGAGGGAAACTACCTCGCGGAGTTCGGCCCCTATTTCACCGATCACTACCGGACGCCGTGGGGCGCGGCGGTCAACTTCGACGGCGCGGGCTCGGACGCGGTGCGCGACTTCGTCCTCGACAACGCGCGCATGTGGCTGGAGGAATTCCACCTGGACGGCCTGCGCCTCGACGCGGTGCACGCCATCTACGACTCGAGTCCGCGCCACATCCTGCGCGCGATCAGCGAGGTCGGCGACAAGGTCGCGGAGCGGACAGGCCGCGCACGCCACATCGTCGCGGAGAGCGATCAGAACGACCCGCGCATGCTCCTGGCGCCTGAGCGCGGCGGCCATTCCCTCGCCGCGCAGTGGGCCGACGACTTTCATCACGCCGTGCACACCGTCCTCACCGGCGAGCGCCAGGGCTACTACGAGGACTTCGGCGAGGCGGCCCAGGTGGCGCGCGCGCTGGAGAGTCCCTTCCTCTACACCGGTCAGTACAGCGCGCACCGCGGCCGGCGCCATGGCGCCCCGCTCCCGCCCGAGATCCGCCCCGATCGCTTCGTGGTGTGCGTGCAGAATCACGATCAGGTCGGCAATCGCGCGCGGGGCGATCGGCTCGCGGCGCTCACGCCCGAACCCGCCGCGCAGCGGCTGACCGCGTGCCTGCTGCTCCTCGCGCCGTATCTGCCCCTGCTCTTCATGGGCCAGGAGTACGGCGAGGAGCGGCCCTTTCCCTTCTTCTGCTCGTTCAGCGACCCGGGCCTGGTCCTGGCCGTCCGCGACGGGCGCCGCCGCGAGTTCGCGGCGTTCGCCTGGTCGGGGGAGCTCCCCGATCCCGACGCCGAGGCCACCTTCGCCTCCGCGCGCCTCAGCTGGTCGTGGCCGGAGGGCTCGCCACGCGCCGGGCTCCGGCGGCTCTATCAGGACCTGCTGGCCGCGCGGCGGCGCTGGCCCGCGCTGCGCGAGGCGGCTCGGCCCTCGGCGCACCTCTTGCCGGAGCCCGAGACGGGCCCGCTCCTCGAGCTCGTCCGCGGGACCCCCGGCGCGGGAGGCCTTCGCGCGCTCTTCAATCTGAGCAGCCGCGCTCAGCCCCTGCCGCGCGTGCGCGCGGCGGAGCCCCTCGCGTGGAGCTCGGAGGGGGCGCGCTACGGGGGGCCGCGCGGCGAGCGCGCGGGCCTCCGCGAGCTCTTGCCCTACGAGTGCGCGCTCACCGGCGCCCTGCCCTCCGACCTTGGTCCCATGGATCTGGCGCGCTCCGCGTGATACTCAGGAGCTCGACATGATCATCGGCGTGCCGCGCGAGATCAAGCCGGGCGAGCAGCGCGTCGCCGCCACGCCGGCCGGCGTGCAAGCGCTCGTGGAGGACGGCCATCGCGTGATCGTCGAGCACGACGCGGGGGCGGGCAGCGGCGTCCGCGACGACGAGTACGCCAAGGTGGGCGCCCAGCTCGCGCCGGTCGCCGAGCTCTGGAGCGCCGCCGATCTCGTCCTCAAGGTCAAGGAGCCGATCGAGGAGGAGTATCCGCGATTCCGGCGCGGGCAGATTCTCTTCACCTATCTCCACCTGGCCGCGGTGCCGGCGCTCGCGGTGGCCCTCCGCCGCGCCGACGTGATCGCGCTCGCGTACGAGACGGTGCAGCGCCCGGACGGGAGCCTTCCCCTGCTCACGCCGATGAGCGAGGTGGCCGGCCGGCTGGCCGTCCTCGAGGGCGCGCACCACCTGGGCAAGGCCTACGGCGGGCGTGGCGTCCTGCTCGGGGGCGTGCCCGGCGTGCCGCCCGCCAATGTGGTGATCATCGGGGGCGGGACGGTCGGGATCAACGCGGCGCGGATGGCCGCCGGCCTCGGCGGCGACGTCTCGCTGCTCGACATCAACCTCGACCGCCTGCGCGCCATCGACGAGATGTTCCAGGGACGGGTCGTGACCCTGGCCTCCAACGCCTACAACATCGAGCAGGCCCTGCTGCGCGCCGACCTCCTCGTCGGCGCCGTCCTCGTCACCGGCGTGCGGGCCCCCCGCCTCGTCACCCGCGCAATGGTGGAGCGCATGAAGGACGGGGCGGTGATCGTCGACGTCGCCGTCGACCAGGGCGGCTGCATCGAGACCATTCGCCCCACCACCGTGTTCGAGCCGACGTATCGCGTGGGCGGCGTGGTGCACTACGGGGTGGCGAACATGCCGGCGCTCGTCCCGCGCACCTCGACCTTCGCGCTGACCAACGCGACGCTGCCCTACGTGCGCGAGCTCGCCGCCAAGGGCCCCCGCGCCGTCGCCCGCGAGAGCTCGCCCCTCGCGCGGGGCATGAATGTGTGGGGCGGGCGCATCGTCCATCCCGCCGTCGCCCAATCGCTCGGCGAGCCCGTCACCGCGCTGGCCGACGTGGCGAAGTAGTCGCTCCGCCGGCCGGCGAGCTACCGGCGCGGCGGCGGCGTGCGCCCCAGCACCTGCTCGATCGCCAGCCCGATGGCGAGGAGCCGCTCGTCGCTGCCACGGGGGCCGTCCAGCGAAAGCCCCACCGGCAGGCCGGTGCTCGGGCCGAGCCCGGCCGGCACCGTGAGGCCCGGGATGCCGGCGTTGCTGCCGGGATCGGTGTTGCGGATGAAGAGGAGGAAGGTCGGGAGGCTGCTCGCCTCCGGTCCCTGCGGCACCGCGACCCTGGGCGTGGTGGGCGATAGCAGCGCGTCGACGTAGTACTGCTGGAAGGTGTCGGTGAAGTGCCGGGCGAGGGCCGGCCGCGCCTGCTCCATGGCCGCCCGGTAGGCGGGCGCCGCGTCCACCGTCCCGTTGGGCGCGGGCAGCCTGCGGGGGACGACGAGGCCGTCGTAGGTCGCCTTCACGTCCTTGCTCGCGATGGCCTGCGCGATCTGCTCCACCGTCTTGCCGGTCTGATACCGCGCGAGATAGCCGCGGAGGTCGTCGTAGGCCTCGTAGAGCGCCACCGGGAAGCTGGCCCCGTCGTTCAAGCGCTGGAGGTCCGGCATGTCCACGTCCACGATGGTCACGCCGGCGGCCTTGAGCTTCGTGAGAGCGCCGTCCATGACGGCCTGGGTGTCCGCGTCCAGGTCCTTCCAGAAGTACGGGCGACAGACGCCGAGCCGCACCACGGTGAGGAGCGCGGGGCTCGCCAGGCGCGCGCCGGTGATCACGGAGTCGAGCAGGGCCACGTCGGCCACCGTCTGTCCCATCGGGCCGACGGTGTCGCGGGAGTGCGCGATCGGGGTGACGCCGGTCTGGTCGTAGCGGAGGTGGGTCGGGCGCAGGCCCGCGCCGCCGGTGAGCGCGGCGGGGATGCGCACGGAGCCGCCGGTGTCGCTGCCGAGCCCGCCCGGGGCCAGCCGTCCGCCGATGGCCGCGCCGGTGCCGCTGGAGCTCCCGCCGGCGATGCGCGTGCGGTCGTAGGGATTGCGCGTGCCGATCGGCTGCGCGGTGAAGAAGGCCTCGTTATAGCCGGAGATGCCGAAGGCCAGCTCGTGCATGTTGGTCTTGCCGAGAATGACGGCGCCCGCGTCGACCAGGCGCTGCACGGTGGGCGCATGCTCCCTGGGCACGAAGCCCCGCAGCCCCGGCGTGCCCGCGGTGTTGGGCAGGCCGGCGACGTGGGTATTGTCCTTCACGACCAGGGGGACGCCATGGAGCCTGCCTCGGACCCGGCCGGCGGCCAGCTCGGCGTCCGCCCGCTGGGCCGCGGCGAGCGCCCCCTCGCGATCGAGCGTGATGAAGGCGTTGAGATCGCGGTTGGCCTCGGCCTTGGCCAGGTACGCCCGCGTGAGCTCCACGCTGGTCACCGTCTTCTGCCGGATCAGGGCGGCCGCCTCCACCACGCTGACCTGGGTGATGTCGGCGGGGGCGACCAGCTTCGTGCTGGCGCAGCCGGCGAGGGTCATCGCGAGCGTCAGGAGGGCGGCGGCTGACCGGAAGCGCATGGCGGTGTCTCCTCGTGACAGCGATGAGGGGGACTATGACACGAGTGACCTCGGAAGCGAAAGGTCAGGCCGGCGGGTCCCGTCCGAGCCGGCGCGAGGAGCGGTCAGGGGGCGCGGCGCCGCGCCGCCGCCTCGCCGAGCCGGGCCGCGAGCGCCCCGAGACGGGGGCTCGCCTGAGGGTGCGCGGCGATCTCCGTCTCGATCATGCGCAGGAACCCGTCGCGGATGAACCCGGGGTGCGCCTGGTAGGCGGGGATACCGGGCGGAAGCGCGCTGACGTCGCGGTCCTGCTCGAGCCAGTCGGCGAACGCCGCGAGGCGCTGCTCCACGTCGGCGAAGACGGCGGGCGCGTCGAGCAGGTCCATCGCTCGATTCCAGCCCGGGGCCCAGGCGAAGTCGAGCTCGATCGCCGGCGCGCCGGGCTCGGGCCACTGGAGCTCGCGCGCGCGGTCGGCACGCTCGTCGTAGTACGCGAGACGGAGCCGGAGGCGATAGCGGGCGTTGCGGCGGGAGTCGAGGTCGATCTCGAGCCGCTCGGCGCCGAGCCCGTGCGCGAACTGGTGCGACGCCTCGCCGTTGAGGGCGAAGAGCGGATACGTCCGGGTGTCCGTGTCGAGCGTCGCCTTCAGACGGATAATCGCCAGCGGCGCCGCGGGTACCGACAGATCCACCCGCGTCAGCGGTGTCCAGTCCTCGACATCGAGGTGCACCTCGTCCAGCACGATCAGCCCGCCGCCGCGGTTCACGAGCAGCGCCGCGATCCGGTTGTCGAGGGCGGGCCATCGGGGCTCGACGGTCGCCCGAGCCAGCCGGAACTCGACGCCCACCTGCGTCTCGCGGATGGCCTCGAGGTCGCGCTGCATCTCCTCGACATCGGCGCCCAGTCGTCGCAGGCCGTCCAGGAACTGGCCGTCGGACTCCTGCATGCCGTCGAGGATGTTCACGACCTCCTCGAGGGTGGGCCCCTTGTGCTCGGGCTTCAACGAGTCCTCGGCCAGCCGCGCCAGGAAGCTGCCCACGAGGGGCACGGGGATCGAGCGAAGGCCGTCGCAGAGGGCCTGGACCAGGGTCTCGCGCGCGCTGGTCGGCGCCGCGTCCTTGATACGCTGCAGCAGGCGCTGCACCGCCACGCGGGCGCGCGAGATCTGACCGGCGAAGGGCTCCGTGGGCATGCGCGCTAGGCGTCTCGGATGGGGTGGAGCCGCGGGCGGGAGTTGAACCCGCGACCTGCTGATCGCGAATCGGTCTTCGAGTCATGCGGCCGTGTCGTGGTCAACACGTACGTCATCTCGTCACCCCACGTCGGCTCGTGTTGGATGTCGTGGTGGGGCGCCGATGCCCCATCCGGGATAGGCCGGTCCCTACCACAGCCGGCATCGACCACTCCAACCCAGCGGTTCTCATGGATTTCCAACCGTGGCACCGCAATTGAAACATCCCCGGGCGGACGGCAGCATCAACGCTCGGTGCCGGAAAGCCTGGCCCCCGGGAAGGAGGGCGCGATGAGCCCGTTCGAGGACGCGCACGAGATGCGAGAGGCCTCCACCGCCTCGCTGGTGGCGGTGGTCGCGATCATGATCGCCAGCGCGCTCGCGTTCACGCTTCTGACCGCTCCATTCGAGAAGCTGCTCGGGGCGGGCGGCGGGGCGCTCCCGGCGGCGATCCACGGCCTGATGGCCTTCCTCTACCTCTTCGTCGGGACCATTGGCCTGTACCTGGGCTGGCGGCTGTTGACGGGACATATCCGCGCCTTTGCCGACCTGCAACTCCTGGCCGTCGTCGCCGCCACCTTCTCCTTGCTCGCCATCTGCTTCGGTAACTGGCTCTACATCTACTATCGAGCGCCGGTGCCGGATAGCCCGCGGTCGTACTTCGTGAAGCACGCCCCCGAGGTGCATCGGATCTTCTTCGAGTTCAAGGAATTCGGGGCGCTCTTCACGCTGCCGCTGGCCGTCTGCGCGGCCTTCATCCTCTGGAGGTACGGCACCCAGACCCTGGAGCGGCCCTGGCTGCGGTACAGCGTCGCCGTGCTGATGGGGCTCGCCTTCTTCTACCTCGTGGTCGCCTTTGGTCTGGGCGCCGCGGTCACGAAGCTCCGGCCGGCCTGACGCGAGGAGGACCGACATGACGCCCACGATGACTGGCGCCAAGGCAGACGAGACGCGCGTGGAGGTCGCCTGGACACCCTCGACCGGCGAGCGCATTCCGGGCGGCATCGCCGTAGCCGCGTTGATGGCGGCGATGCTGGGCATGCTGACCCTGGCCGTCGTGAACGTGTTCACGGCCGCCTCACCGGACTTCAACAAGTGGGTGCACGGCGTCGGCAAGCTCTGGATGCCCGGCGCCCAGGGCATCGGCCCGTACTCGGGCAAGGAGACGCTCGCGCTGATCGGCTGGCTCGGGAGCTGGGTGATCCTGCACCTCACGCTCCGCAAGCGTGACGTGGAGATCTCCCGCTGGTTCATCCTCTTTCTGGTGGGGGTCGGGATCGCGACCACCCTCATCTGGCCGCCGGTCTTCGAGTACCTGGCCGGCCACAAGTAGCTGGAGCCGGGGGCGGGAGTTGAACCCGCGACCTACTGATTACGAATCAGTTGCTCTGCCACTGAGCTACCCCGGCGCGTTACGGACTTGGCCACGACGGCGCGCTCGATTCTAGCACCATGTGCCGACGTTGTGCCATTGGCCGAGCTGCGACCTGAGCTAGTCGACTTTCGACACCTTGACGGTGCCTTCGAGACGCCGGCCGTCGACCAACAGCGCGTAGGGCCCGACCAGATCCAAGCCGAGCGAGAAGCCGCCGACGCCGAAGCCCTGCCCGTTCAGCGCCAGTCCCTCGCTCTTCGGATCTCCGAGCATCAGCTGGCCATCGACGAGCGTGCCGGTGAACTCGCGCCGAACCGTGGGCAACCCGTGCCAGACGGCCGTCGCGGTCAGGCGGTCGTCGCTGGTCCGGGCGAGCTGCAGGGCGAAGCTGCCGGAGATCGGACCACTGCGCCAGGATCCGGTCCACCGCCCCCCCAAGCCAGCGGCTTTGGCGCTGGTCGTCGTGAGGGGGACGGCCACGCAGCCGGAGGAGAGCGCCAACCCGACGACCAGCGCCAGGTACCTGGCGGCCACCGGAGACGATCGCATCATGGGAGCCTATAGGATGCCATGACGCCTCGGGCCACGGAAGTGGCGACGCCGTCTCCATCGCGACCCCGACATGGCGATTGCTACTCTGGATTCGTGGAAGGCGACCGTATCCCGCGCCCGCTCATGTATCAGGGCTGGCGGCGCATCTCGTTCCTTCACTGGCCCTGCGAGCCCGCTATCCTCCAGGCGCGGGTGCCGCCGGGACTGCGCCTCGACACGCACGACGGCACGGGGTGGGTAGGGCTCACGCCGTTTCATCTCCAGGGGCTGCGTGCGGCGTTCCTCCCGCCCCTTCCAGGCCTGTCCGACTTTCCCGAAACGAACCTCCGCACCTATGTGCGGGGCGCGGCAGGTCCCGGCATCTGGTTCTTCTCGCTCGATGCCGCCAGCGGGGCCGCGGTGATGGGCGCCCGCCTCACCTACGGGCTTCCCTACCACTGGGCGACCATGCAGGTGCAGGCGGAGGGCGCGCGCGTTCAGTACCGGTCGTCGCGGAAGGACGCCGAGACGGCGATCACCGTCGAGCACGGCGAGCCCCTGGCCCGGCCGGACCCGCTCGTGCTCTTCCTGACCGAGCGCTATCGGCTCTACACGACATTCTGGGGCACGCTCGCCTCGGCGCCGGTGGAGCATCCGCCATGGCCCCTGCACCAGGCGAGGCTCGTCACGCTGCGGGAGACCCTCCGGCAGGCAGCGGGCCTCCCCCACGGCGATGCGCCGGCGCTGGTGCACTACTCGCCCGGCGTCCACGTGAAGATCGGCCGGCTTTCCCGCGTCCGCTAGGAGCCGGCCGACAAGAGCTCCGGCACGGCCAGCGGGTCGATGTGCTCCGAGGACAGCAGGCGCTTGGCCAGACCTATGAGAGCGCGGCGGGTACTCTGGTCCAGATTCGGATACCAGACCGGATGGGCCACCACGAGCGCCCGGAAGGCCAGGAAGGGCGGCAGAAACCGGCCGTGGTCCGCGTCGCCGCTCGCATCCAGATACGCCTCGAAGAACGACCCCCAGAGCACGCGGAACGGCTCCGCCACCCCACGTCCGCCCCGGCTCGCCCGGCGGCGCAGCCCGAAGAAGAGGTAGTTGATGCCGAGCGCGGCGGTGTCGTCCGCCGCCTCGCCCCACTCCCCTCGGCTGCGGTCGAGCACGGAGAAGTCGGCGCCCGCCCCGAACAGGAGATTCCAGGGATGGAAGTCGCCGTGGACCCGCGCCAGGCGCGCCGCGCGCGAGCGTAGCCGCCAGCGCCATCCCACCGCCGCACGCTCCATGGCTTCGCAGTCCTGCGACGGGAGCAGCGGGTACGGATGCGGATAGCTGTCCAGGATCCCCATCAAGCACTCGCCATGGCCGACCAGCTCTCGGATGCGGCGCGCGTACAGCGTGGGCTCGTCTCGGCGCTCGCCATGCGCGCGGGCGAGGAAGCGCGCAAGGGCAGTGGCGCGCTCGACATCGAGCGGGCGCAGCTCGCCGGTGAGCAGGCGATCGAGGTCCAGCCAGTACAGCGCCCCGTCGGCCTTCTCCACGAGCTGAAAGAACTCGACCGCGTCGGCGGCCGACACCAGCTCGCCATCGGCTCGGCGGAACCCCACATCGAGGCTCCGCACGTGGCCGGGAAACGTGTTGTAGGCGCGATGCGCATAGAGGGCCTGCCACGCGCGATCCTCGGGGTAGTCGTGGCCGAATCCCTGCACCGGTCGTGTGCGAGCCACGACCACCGTTCGTACCGCTCCCTCGACACGGCAGCGCACCTGGAACGGCTGGCCGTACCCGAAGCCTTTCGGATCCGCGGCCCTTCCGTTGCCGCCCAGCGGCTCCACGGCTTGGAGCTCGGTGGACGGACCGAGGACGGCACGGAGATATGTCGAGAGCCTCAGGCGGTCCCACGGTTGTTCGACCATTCTCAGTGAGATGGCTCCTCGGCAGTGTCCGGCGGGGACAGGGTCGATACGGAGCCGCGTAGGACCAGCACCGGAACTCGGGCGTTCCGCACGACCGCCTCGGCGACGCTGCCCAGAACGAGATGGGCGAGGCCACTGCGTCCATGCGTGGTCATGACGATCAGGGTAGCCCGTCCCACCCTGGCTGCCTCCAGAATGGCCGCCGTCGGGCCTCCATACCAGACCGACGCCTTCACGTGCTTGAAGCCGCGCTCGCTGAGACCGTGCGCGACTCGGTCGAGGTAGCCTTCCGCCTCGCGCACCGCGGCGATCTCCGACGCCATCGAATCGACCCCGGGCCGAGCCTTGGCCTCGGTGGCCCGGAGCAACTGTACATGCGTGCGCTCGCGATCGCCCAGAGCGACCGCCATCGAGACCGCTCGCTCGGCCGGTGCGGAGCCATCGAGCGGAATCAGGATGCGATCGAACCTCATGCCCGGGTCACTGGCAATTGCTGTGCCAGGCAAAACCGCCCCGTTCTTCAATGGCTTGCGCGCTTGGGGACCGCCACCGAGTGGGACCGGCATGCCTCGCCGGGATTCACACTCCGCAGCCCGGCGCCCCAGATGCGCCCCCACTCTCAGGCTAAGTCTCCGCTTTCACGGTGAATCGGTGTGGCAGGAGCGTTGCAGCTCAAGGCGTCAGGGTCGATGTGAGCAACTCTCCATGCACCTGGACCGCATCCTCGTACCGCTGGACGGCTCGGCCATCGCCGAAACGGCGCTCGATACCGCGATCGAGCTCGCTCGACTGGAGCCCGGCGCCGCCCTGCTCCTCATCCGCGCGGCGGACGCGCCGCCCGCTCCTGGAAGCGACCCGCGCGCCAGGCAGGACGCGGTGATCCGCGAGGCGGAGCTGTACCTCGGCGAGATGGCGGGCCGCGTCCGGGCACGGGGCATCCCGCGCGTCCAGACGACCGTCCGGAACGGCGCGGCCGCTCGGGCCATCGTTGAGGCCGCCGAGCGCGACGCCGTGGACCTGATCGTGATGAGCACCCACGGTCGAACCGGGCTTCGCCGGGTCGTGCTGGGGGGCGTGGCCACGGCGGTGCTGGGCGGAACCAAGATCCCGGTGCTCCTCGTGCGCGATGAGGAGGCTCCCGTGTCGAGGCCGCCGGGCTTGGTGGAGGCCTAGACGCGGCGGGAGACTCAGCCGTGCGGGCAGCCAGCCGCGCCCGGCGCCGAGCTCAGGAGGCCGGCCGCGTGGAGAGCACCGGACACGGCGCCAGGCGAATCACGCGATCGGCCACACTGCCGAGGAGCGCCCGATCGAACCCGCCCCGCCCGTGCGTGCCGATCACGATGAGATCGGCGCGCTCGTCGGTCGCGGCAGCAAGGATCTCGGCGTGCGGCACCCCGGGCCGCACCGCGATCCGCGCGCGACAGCCCTCGGCCCGGGCGCGCTCCACCCACCCGGCCAGCTCGCGCTCGGCCCAGTGACGCTGCTTCACCATCACCTCCGCCACGTTGACCGCGCCCAGGGGACTGCCGGCGAGGAAGGGCGATTCGGGCACCACGTGCACCAGCACCAGCTCCGCGTCCGAGAGCGCGGCCACTTTCAGGGCCAGCGTCCACGCCTCCTCCGACGCGTCTGAGAAGTCGACCGGGACGATGATGCGGTAAAAGCCGGGCGCGCTCATGGGTTGCCGACGTCTTCGACCTGAGCGGCGCGGTGACGCATGAGGAGCCGGTGGAACGTCTTCCGGTCGATGCCGGCCGCGCGCGCCGCGGCGGAGATGTTGTCGTCGTGACGGGACAGGAGGCCCTCGAGATAGGAGCGCTCGAGCACCTGCATCCACCGCTCCTTCGCCTCGCGCAAGGTCAGCTCGGCGACCGGAGTGGCCGCGGCGGCGGCCATCGGGCCATCGCCCCCGCTGGCGACGCGCGGCACCGCGGTGGACCCGAACACGTGCGCGGGCAGGTCACGCCGGCTGATGCGGGCCCCCTCGGCGAGCGCGCACGCTCTCTCCACCACGTTCTGCAGCTCGCGTACGTTGCCCGGCCACCGGTAGGCGTTGAGCGCCGCCATGGCGTCGTCCTCGAACCCGGCGAACCGACCCTTGCCGTAGGTCTTCAGGAAGCTCTGGGCGAGGAGCTCGACGTCACCCTCCCGCTCGCGCAGCGGGGGCACGCGGATCTCGATCACGTTGACCCGATAGAAGAGGTCCTCGCGAAACGTCCCCTTGCCGGCGGCCTCCCGGAGGTCGCGGTTGGTGGCGGATACCAGGCGGAAGTCGACGTCGAGGCTCGCAGTACCACCCACCCGCCGGATCTGACGCTCCTGGAGCGCCCGCAGGAGCTTCACCTGGAGCATTCCCGGCAGCTCGCCGATCTCGTCGAGGAACAGCGTGCCCTGTTCGGCCAGCTCCATCAGGCCCGACTTGCTCCGTACCGCGCCGGTGAAGGCCCCTCGCTCGTGGCCGAAGAGCTCGCTCTCCAGGAGCTGCTCGGGGAGTGAGGCGCAGTCCACCGGCTGGAACGCCTCCCCGGCGCGCGCGCTATTGGCATGCACCGCGCGAGCGATGAGCTCCTTGCCGGTACCCGACTCCCCGACAATCAGGATGTTGGCCTCGGAGCGCGCGGCCTTCTTCACCAGCTCGATCACCTCGGCCATGGCCGAGCTCCGTCCGATCAGCCGGTCGAGCCCGAACGTCTCCTTGAGCTGATCGCGGAGGTGGCGATTCTCGACGTGCAGCACGCGCTGCTGGAGCGCGCGAGTGACCGACAACGTGAGCTCGTCGAGCGAGAAGCCCTTGGGCAGGAAGTCGAAGGCCCCCGCCTTCACCGCCGTCACCGCGGCCTCGATCGTTCCGTGCCCGGTGATCACGATGACGGGCAGGCCGGGATCGATCTCCCGTGCGCGGCGGAGCAGCTCCATGCCGCTCAGATGCGGCATCTGCAGGTCGGTCAGGAGCAGATCCGGCCGTTCGCTTTCGAGCAAGCCCAGCGCGGCGCGCGGATCGGATGCGGTGGTGGTCAGGTGACCCGCCCGCCGCAGCGCGCGCGCGCAGTTCTCGAGCATGTCGGGCTCGTCGTCGACGATCAGGATCCGGTGCCCTTTCGTGCTCATCGTCCGCGCTCTCTCCCTGGCGGTCTCGTCATCAGGCGCTCTGGCTTGCGATGTACAGAAGGATGATACACAAGGCAACGGCGGGCACGGGAGGGCCGTCGGAGTCCGCACCGCCATGGCTTGTCTGCTCTCGCAAGCCCGGTGCCCGACCAGGCGGATCATATCTTTCAGGTATTTGGGTGTCACTACGGGCAAGGTCCGGGGAATCCGCGCCTCATCTGGGGCGCTCCTACCCCAAGCAGTCCGCGGCCTTACGCCGAGCCCTCACCCGCTGGCCGGACGAAGTCGACGGTCACCACCCCGCCGTCGAGCTTCCGCCCCAGCACGGTGCCGAACCGCGTGATCATGTCGAGCATGCGCCCGTTGTCGGCGAGCACGTAGGCGCGGAAGCGGGCAAAGCCCCGGGCGGCGGCAGCCCGGAGCAGCTCGTCGAACAGCACGGTGCCGAGCCCGCGACCTTGCCACTCGTCCTCGACCACGAACGCGACCTCGACGATGCCCGGTTCGCCCGACGGCTCGTATCGTGCGACCGCGATCAGCGTGGGGTTCTCCGGTGGTCCCGTTTCGATGACCAGCGCGACCCGGCGCTGATGGTCGACTTCGGTCAGCCGCTGCGCCCAGTCTGGAGACAGCCGCCTCACCACGACGAAGAAACGCTGATACACGGTCTGTCGGCTCAGGCGGTCGTGGAAAGCGATCAAGCGAGGCGCATCGTCGGGGCGGATCGGTCGCAAGCGCACGCGCGCGCCATCCCGGCACACGATCTCCCGCACGGCGGGGCGCGTGGCCTCGCCACTCGGGACCGTGGCCGGGCGGCCGGTGTCGATCTCCTCCATGACTCGTACCCTCAGCAAGCGCCGTGCCCGCAGAGATTGGCGCCGGGGTTGACAGCGGGGTCGGGCGTCCGTCAAAGTACGGGCCCTAGCCAGAGCGGTCATGCCGCCAGATTCGGCTGAAACTCCGGAACGAGAGCCTCGCGACGCGGGGGGCCGGCTGCAGTCCTTGGCGCGGCTCAATCAGGCGATCCTCGCCGCATCGGACTCTCGACAGCTCCTCACCGCCATTGCGCTCGCCGCCGCCGAGCTGGTCGGCGCGCCGGTCGCCGCGTTCTGGGTGGCGGACGAGGCGGCGCAGCGCCTCCGCATCGGGGCCTTCTCGGACGAGACGGTCGGGCGACGATTCCCCCGGGCGGAGGTGGGTTTCGACTACGGCGCCATCGGATGGGTGGCGACCCACCGTCGGTTACTCCACATTCCCGACGTCTTCGTCGATGCAAGGATCGGCGACGTCGCCTGGTGGCGCGAGCATGGATTCCGCAGCGTGCTGGCCCATCCGGTGGAGCTCCACGGCTCGCTGCGCGGGGTCCTGGCGCTCTACGCGCCGGCCCCATTCGCTCTCGAGGTGGAGGACGTGACCTTGCTCGATGCCATCGCCGGTCAGGGCGCCCTGGTGATGCGCCACGTCGAGGCGCTGGAACACGAGCGGCGCGCGCGGGCGGATGCCGAGAGCGCGAGCGCGCGGCTCGAGGCCGTGCTCGACACCGCCGTCGACGCCATCATCACCATCGACGTGCGGGGCCTCGTGCAGTCCTTCAATCGCGCTGCCGAGCGCATCTTCGGCTATGGCCGCGGCGAGGTCGTGGGCCGGAACGTCACCATGCTCATGCCCAGTCCCTACCGCGAAGAGCATGACCAGTACATCGCCAACTACCTCGACACCGGCGTGGCGAAGATCATCGGCATTGGCCGCGAGGTCGTGGGCCGCCGCAAGGATGGCACGACATTCCCCATGGACCTCGCGGTGAGCGAGACACGACTGGCCGACGAGCACCGCTTCACCGGCATCGTGCGCGATCTTTCCGTGCGCAAGAATCTCGAGAGCGCGGTGCGGCGAGCGGAGAAGCTCGCCGCCATCGGCACGCTGGCCGCGGGAGTGGCGCACGAGATCAACAACCCGGTGGGCATCATGGTGTCTCGCATCGAGCTCATGCTGGTCGATGCCGAGTCCCACGGCCTGTCCGCGGAGATGGTGGAGGACCTCCGCGTGCTTCATCACCACGCCAAGCGCATCGCCGGGATCACGTCCCGGCTGCTCTCGTTCGCCCGGCGAGCGCCCGCGACCATCGACACGGTCGATCTCAACGCCGTGATCGAGGAGACGCTCAGCCTCGTCGAAAAACAGTTCGTGCGTGACCGGGTGGCGCTCGTCCGCGCGCTGGAGCCGGCGGCGCCGCCGATGCGGGGCAATGAGGCCGAGCTCCAGGAGGTCGTGCTCAACCTCATCACGAATGCCCGGGACGCCATGCGGGGCGGCGGGGGCGTGATCACCGTCGAGACGCGCACCCTCCCCGGCCCGCCCCCGCGCCTGCAGCTCGCCGTGCGCGACACCGGGCCCGGCATTCCGATCGAGGTGCTGACCCGGATCTTCGATCCCTTCTTCTCGACCAAGGGGGGCGAGGGGACGGGGCTGGGACTCTCCATCGCCCACGGGATCATCCAGAATCATGGAGGCACCGTCGACGTGGACACCGGCCCGACCAAGGGCACGGCCTTCCTGATCACCTTCCCGATCGTGCCCTTGCCCCCCTCGAGCTAGCGCGCCCCCGCGGCGCCCGTCGTCCGTGGGGCATCGCCGGTGCGCCTCGACGACGCCGCGGCGGTGCACGGCCGGCCGACGCGTCCTCGTGGTCGAGGACGGGCCCACCATCACCCACGGCTCGATGCCACACGGCGCGGGCCTCGTCGCCGCGCGCGCGGCCGGACCGGCCGAGATCGTGGACCCGCGGGCCGGCGCGGCTCCCCCGATCCCTGCCGTCTACGCTCGCTACCCGCACATCAGCCCGGTGTTGCCCGCGGTCGTCTATGACGCCGAGCAGGTCGAGGCGTTGCGCCTGACCATCGAGCGGGCCCGCGCCGACGTGGTCGTGTCAGCGACGCCGGTCGATCTCTCGCGCTTGCTTGCGCTCCACACGCCGGTGGTGAGGGCCCGGTACGAGTTTGCCGCACACGATGGCGACCGCGGTCAGCGTCCAAAGACCGGGGGAGCTCGTGAGCGCCACCACGCCCGCCGCGAGCGACGCGGCCAAGCCGGTCGTGAACATCAGCTTGCCCAGCGCGAGACCGCCGCCGAAGAGCGACGGGGCGCACGTCACGATGCGGCCTTGGCCCGCGCCGGCCACGACGTGGGCCAGATCACGCGCGGCGCGGTGGCGGGCGGTGCATCCGACCCCGGGGCCGCAGCGACAGCACCGGGATGCGGGCCAGCCGCAGCACGCGGCCGGCCACGCTGCCCATGAGCCACCGCCGCATCCCCGTCCGTCCGCGCATCCCGATCACGATCACGCCGGCCCCGGCTCGCCGCGCCGCCCGCACGATCGCTTCCGCGGCCGGGCCCTCGACGATCTCACCCCGGGCGCGGGCGCCACGCCGGCGGGCCCCGTTCACCGTGCGCGCCAGCGCGCGCCGCTCCGCCCGCCGTGCGGCGCGCTCCAGCGAGACCCAGCTCACCGGCACCGTCGTCCCCACGAAGGGCGACGGCGGCACGTGCGCGTGCACGACCCGGAGGGGTCGCCCACCTTGCGTGGCCAGGTCCACCGCGGCGCGAAATGCCGAGCGCGACGCCGCGGAGAAGTCCGTGGCAAACACGACGGGCGTGCGGTCTCTCGCCGGCATGCGGTCTCTCGCCGTCAGTGCGACATGAACACCGGCACCGTCATATGCTGGAGCAGCGCGCGCGTCGCGCCTCCCAGCACGAGCTCGCGGAGGCGCGTGTGCCCGTACGCCCCCATGACGATCAGGTCGACCCCATGATCCGCGGCATACGAGAGCAGAAGGTCGCCCACCGCGATGTTTGCGCCGGGGAGCGAGGTCGCGGTGACCGTCACCCCGTGACGAGTCAAGTGCCGCGCTATGCCCCCGCCCGGCACACTGGACTCCGGATGCTCGGGGTCGAAGGAGACCACGGTGACCTTCTCGGCGATGCGGAGCAGCGGGAGCGCATCGTGCACTGCCCGCGTCGCCTCCCGGCTGCCGTTCCACGCCACCAGCACGTTGGTCCCCACGGTGGGGAACTTCCCGTACCGCGGCA
This sequence comes from Candidatus Methylomirabilota bacterium, assembly GCA_035281625.1. Classification (GTDB taxonomy): domain Bacteria; phylum Methylomirabilota; class Methylomirabilia; order Rokubacteriales; family CSP1-6; genus DASRWT01. The sequence continues at coordinate 32,100 of DATEDO010000055.1, read as the reverse complement.
CGACGAGGACGGGACGGCCGGCCGCGAGCGCCATGTCGGCGGGAAGCGAGCCGAGCCCGCCCGGGGCCATGCCGAGGTCCAGACCCTGGGGCAGCACGGTGAGATCCGCGTAGCGCGCCTGCTCCGTGGCGACGATGCCCAGGGGACCTTCGAGCACGCGCCACTCGTGGCGCGCCGTCGCCCCACGCATGCGCTCCTGGAAGAGCGTGCCTGCGCGCATGGCGATCTGCTCGATCTCCGCCCGCTGCATCTTCTCCACGGCCTCGGGCACGGGAATCTCGGTGTAGAGCGCGACCGGATAGTGCATCACGTGCAGCCCGGTCACGTGCGCCCCGTGCGCCTCGGCGAGCCGGCGCGTGACGTCCAGCCGCTCCGCGCAGGCGGGATCGTTGTCGACGATCACGAGCAGATCCTTCAACGACATGACATTCTCCTTGTCGGGTGGATGTCGGTCGGATGGAAGGCCCGCGAGGCCTGACCCCGCGGGCCCTCTCCTCGAGCGCACGCCTACTCGCCCTTGACCGGGATCTGCGTGCCCTTGGCCGCCGCGGCCTTGGGCATCGTGACGGTCAGCACGCCGTTCTTGAACGCCGCCGTCACCTTCTCGGTGTCCACCGGGCCGGGCAGGCGGATGCTGCGGGCGAAGGAACCGTAGGACCGCTCGGAGCGATAGTAGCGCTCGTCCTTCTCCTCCTTCTCCTGCCTCTTCTCGCCCTTGACCGTCAGCACGCCGTTCTCGACGCTGACGTGGATGTCCTTGGGCTCGATTCCCGCAATCTCCAGCTTCGCCGAGTAGGCATCCTTGGTCTCCGCGAAGTCCAGACTGGGCATCCAGTCACCCATCGGCTTGAACTCGGGCACGTCCCAGTCGGCCGTCATCCGGTCGAACATCCGCTCGATATCCCGCTTGAAGCTTCCCCACGGCGCGAGCGCACTCATGACGCGTCCTCCTCCCACTGTCGTTTCATGGCCTCGAAGGAACCCCGTGTCCCTCCCCACATCCGGATCGCAAGCGAGATGCCACATCGGACGGGCATTGTTTCAACAACTTGGGTGATGTCGCGTCCAGCGGGCTGGGGCGGCTCTACCCCAGCCGGCGCGGGCACGCCCCAGCACACGACCCGCGAACTGGAAGCCATCGTCTCCCCCGGCCGCGCGCGCCGATCAGGGCGCGCGTCGTCATGGCAGCCGCCTTCCGGTATCGGCCCCGACGGCTCCCCCCGACCCCGCGCGACGGGGCTCGATTCGGAAGCACGCCGCGGTCAACAGTACGGCCACGCCGAAGACCAGTGCGTAGACCCCGAGCCCACGGGCGACCGACGTGTTGACGGCGCGGGGCAGCACGTACAGATAGATCGCGAGGAAGAGAGACGAGACCCCCGCCGTCCCGAAGAACCAATGAGCCGCGTGGTCGCGCGGCAGCCGCACGGCTACCGCGAGCTCCACGACGCCGGTCACCAAGCCCCAGAACGCAAGCACCCGGATGTCGGGCGCGGGGACGAACGGCCACCCCAGAGCCAGTCCACCCAGAATGAGGCTCACCAGGCCCTCCAGGGCGACGGGCCAGCTATCGAGCGCGGCGCCGGAGACGCGCAGCGCCGCAGCCAGTGTCCAGACACCGTCCACGATGGCGTACCAGGCGAACAGCACCACCAGCTCGCCGAAATCCAGCCCGGGCCATGCCAGGACGGTTGTACCAAACGCCAAGGCCAGGACGCCGCGGACGCCCATCATCCACCAGTTCCGTACCAAGCGGTCCATCAAGCGTCCTCCTCTCGCGGCGATCGAGGCGCGGGGGCATGGGCCCGTCCCTTGCTCGGAGTCCGCGATGTCTTCATCTCCGGTCCGTTCCAGACGTCCTAGCCGGAACAATCACCTCCGGGAGGCGGACCGCTGGTCAACCATCCTCCGAAACGAGCCGCCCGATCGCGGGGCCGATCTCGCGCAGGGGCAGCGTCAGATCGATGCCGTCGGCGGCAATGGCGTGAAGGCCTGCGGCCCCATCCGAGCCGTATCCGGAGAGCAGGACTCCGATGACCCGGGGGCCATACGCGTGGGCGACCGATTCGAACAGCACGTTGATCGAGGGGCGCGCGAAGCGGACCCGCTCCGAGAATTCGACCCGGATTCGCCCATCGGGCACGATGAGATGCCGGTCGCCGGGCGCCACGTAGATCTGGTCCGGCTTGAGGACGTCACCGTCTGCCGGCTCGGTCACGTCGCGCCCGGCGAGCCGAGAGAGCACGGCGGCCCACCTTCCCGCCACCCGGCGATGCAGGACGATGAGCACCGCTCCCGGAAACGGCGTGGGCAAGCCGCGCACGACCGTGGCGACCGCCTGGATTCCGTCGGCGGACACGCCGACGGCGAGAATCCACGGAAGCCCGTTCTCAGTCGCTCGGCCCGAGGTCGTCACGCCGGAGCAGGTGTGCAACGCGCATGCCCGGGCCACCGTGGCCCGTCGTGCGCACTAAAGGCCATGGGCGAGGCGCGGGACCTCCGACGACGCGGCATGCTTACCCCATGGTGGGGCGCGCGTGCCGCGGACGGCTCTGCGCGGGCGGCCGCTCTCGCCTGCCGTCCACGAAAACGCTGGGGTTACTGAGCGGCGGCTACTGGCATCCCCCTTGCTCTAGTGCCCTGTGCCGCCGCCGCACACACGGCCGCGGGTACCAGCATCAACCGTCACTCGGTCAGGGCGAAGCCCGGGTCCGCCCAGGAGCGCGATGCCATGGCGCACAAGGACGTCTTCTACCGTAGCGAAGCTCGCGAGAAGCTGCTCCGCGGGGTGTCGGCCCTCGCCGACGCGATACGCGTGACGCTGGGTCCCAAGTCCAAGTCGGTCCTCATCGAGAAGCGGTTCGGGGTGCCGCTGGTCTGCAACGACGGGGTCACCATCGCCAAGGAGATGGAGGTCAGGGATCGCGTCGAGAATCTCGGTGTCCAGATGATGCGGCAAGCGGCCGAGCGCACCGGCGAGGCGGTCGGCGACGGGACCAGCACCGCCACCCTCCTCGCCCATGCGATCTTCAGCGACGGCGTGCGGAACGTCGTCGCGGGCGCCAGCGCGGTGGAGTTGAAGCGTGGTCTCGATCGCGGCGCCAAGGTCGCGATCGAGGCGGTCAAGGGCCTCTCGCGCCCGGTCAAGAGCCGGCTGGAGAAAGCCCAGGTCGGGGCGATCTCCGCGCACAACGACGCGTCCATCGGCGAGCTGATCGCGGAGGCCATGGAGAAGGTCGGCGACGAGGGCGTCATCACGCTCGAAGAGGCCAAGACCACCGAGACCCAGCTCGAGGTCGTGGAGGGCATGCAGTTCGACCGGGGCTATCTCTCGCCCTACTTCGTCACCGATCCCGAGAAGATGGAGGCGGTGCTCGAAGATGCCCGAATTCTCCTCACGGACCGCAAGTTGAACGTCATGAAGGACCTGCTCGCCATCCTCGAGCAGGTCGCGCGAACCGGCGAAGCCATCCTGCTCATCGCCGAGGACGTGGAAGGGGAGGCGCTGGCCACCCTGGTCGTGAACAAGCTCCGCGGCACGCTCCGGTGCGCGGCGGTGAAGGCGCCCGGCTTCGGCGACCGGCGCAAGGAGATGCTGCGCGACATCGCGACCTTGACCGGAGGTCAGGTGCTGACGGAGGAGCTCGGGGTCAAGCTGGACAGCGTCCGGCTGGAAGACCTGGGTCGCGCCAAGCGCGTGGTGGTCGACAAGGACAACACCACGATCATCGGCGGACTCGGCAGCAAGACCTCCATCGAGGGACGGAAGAAGGAGATCCGCCAGCAGATCGAGAAGTCCACGAGCGACTATGACAAGGAGAAGCTGCAGGAGCGTCTGGCGAAGCTGTCAGGCGGCGTCGCGGTGATCCGGGTGGGCGCGCCATCGGAGGCCGAGATGAAAAGCCGCAAGGAAGCGCTCGACGATGCCATCAACGCCACCAAGGCGGCGGTGGCCGAGGGGATCGTGCCGGGGGGCGGGTTGGCTCTCCTGCGCGCCATCGATGCCGTGGAGAAGGAGGAAGGCCTTGCCACCGGTGACGAGCGCACCGGCCTCGCCATCCTCCGGCGGGCGCTGGAAGCGCCGACCCGGCAGCTCGGCGAGAACTCCTCGGTGGATGGGGGCGTCGTGGTCGACCGGATGCGTCACTCCGTCGGCAACATGGGCTTCGATGCGGCGCGGAAGGAGTACGTGGATCTCGTCGAGGCCGGCATCGTGGACCCCACCAAGGTCGTCCGGATCGCGCTCGAGAACGCGGTGTCCGTGGCAAGCGTCCTGCTGCTGACCGAGGCCACCCTCACGGAGGCGCCGGAGCCGAAGAAGGAGGCGGCGATGCCCCCGATCGAATGAGCAGATCCCGATGACGACCCGCCCCCTCCACGGGCTGGGGGGCTCTGTGGTACGGGCTCGCGGAGTGGGCGGCGGCCCTCGCCTTCGGCGGCGATCTCGGGGTGGCGTATCTGGTATCAGCTCGGTCAACCCCGCGCCCCGGGGCTGCGCCCAAGCTCTTCATCGACATCATCGGCAGAGCGGCCGCAGCGGTCGCATCGCGTCCGCACCGGGAGGTTACCGTCCTCGTCCTCGGCCCCCGCGGCCTCGGCGTGGACCAGCCCGCCACAGACGCACGGCTCGGGATAGTCCTCGAAGCATGCAGGACACCCGCTGTCCCCCACGTGGTGAATGGCCTCCTCAGCGATGGCAAAAAGTGTCATGGGATCTCATCCTTCCGGCGCCGCCGTCTGCCGCCCGCGTTCAGCGCGTGGCGGCGGCCCGGCGAGGCATTCGCCCGGACACGACGCGCGACGCCACGAAATACTTCTTTGGGAAGCGGCGGAGGTCGCGTTCCCGCTCGCGCCCGCGCCGAATCGCCCGCTCGAGCGCGGCAAGCGCGCCGTCGAAGGCGGTGCGTTGCGAGGCGGCGGTGTGCTCGGCGCGCACCGCCGGCCGCCGAGGACGGCCCACCGACAGCACGCAGCGATCGGCTTGTCCGCCCTTGGGCCCGTTCAGGTCCGTGAAGGACGCCCGGACCGCGATAGGACTGCCGCGCAGCCCGTCCAGCACGCGGGTGAGCCGGCGGCGCATCAGCGAGCGAAGCTCCGGCGAGCGGCTTGCGCCGCGGATCTCAAAAGACAGCGACCGAGTCGGCATGGCGTACCTCCTGACGCTCATCGCGCGGAGTTCCCGGTGGCGTCATCGACTCGCGCCCTGATGTAGCGGGCGATCTGCCGCAGCACATCCTGGACGGTCGTCGAGATGTCGTGCCCATCGGTCCGGACGCATACCTCGGGGTTGATCGAATCCTCATGGTCGGGCGCCGTGTCCGGGTTGCCCGAGGTCCGCGCCCACTGCGGGTCGCGGCCCGGCCAGAGTCCCCAGCGACCCGCACGCTCGCGCGTCTGGCAAATCTCCGCCGGACAGGTCAGTTGGACCTCGATGAAACGGGACACGATCCCGCGTGCGGCGGCGCGCCAGGCGCGAGGACCAGTTCCCGCGTCCACGACGGCCAGCACCCGCTCCTCGGCGAGCAGGCGCGCCGCATAGGCCAGCACGAGATTGGCCATCTCGCGCCCGCGCTGCGGCCCGAGCCGATAGGCGTGGATCCGTGCGGCGACGTCATCGAAGGCCAGCACGCGCGCCCGTATCCCGCGCGCGGTCAAGGACTGGGCCAGGGCCCGGGCCAGCGTCGTCTTCCCCGTGCCCGGTCGTCCCGTGATCCACACGGCCCCATCCTCGCCACCGGAGGTCTGGGCGCGGCGGCCGTCATCCGACAGCGTTCCGATGACGTCGAGGATCCGGCCGAGCATCGCGTCGATAGGCTGGACATCCGTGCGGAGTCGGAGCTCGGGCGCGCGGGACGTCTCATACGGCACGTCCACGCCCGGGACGGTGGCCCCCGGCCGACCCGCCGCCGCGTACACGTCAGGGGGGGCATGGCTTTCACGGCGCTCGCGGGCTCTCGCCCGACGCACTTCCACCGGACACTCGAGCTGGATCTCGGCGAATCGCGCGATCTCGGCTCGGGCCAGGTCCCGCCACACCCGGCGGTGAGCGGTGGCGTCGACGATCACCGGCACGCCGACGGCGACCAGCTCGGCCGCCATGAACACCAGCGCCCGGTAGACCACCTCGCGCTCGTCCTCGCTGTAGGCCGGATGGGGCGTGATGGTCTGGCGCACCTCGTCCAGCTCGAGCACCCGCACCGCGTGCCCGTCCGAGCGCAAGGTGGCCGCGAGCCGGCGTGCCAGCAACGATTTGCCGCTCCCGGGGGGACCCGTGATCCAGACCGCCCAGCTCATGGCCGGGGTCCCAGTGCAAGGCGCATTCCCCGAATCACCACTGCCTAAGACCGCGCTCGCGCGGGTGATCCGGGCCGGGCGCGCAGCCGCCCTGCTGCATACCCGCCCCACTGAGGCGCTGATGCCTCATATTCGCCGCTGGGGCGAATGGCGACGACGGTGACCGGCGGAGGGTTTCTCCCCTCCGCCGGTCAGCCGGCGGGTTACTTCGGCTGGGGCACGATGCGGATGTAGGGCTTGGGCGCCTTCCAGCCGCTCGGATACGTCTTCTTGGCCTCATCGTCCGACACCGCGGGCACGATGATGACGTCCTGCCCCTGCTTCCAGTTCACCGGCGTGGCGACCTTGTGCTTGGCGGTGAGCTGGCACGAGTCCAGGAGGCGCAGCACCTCGTCGAAGTTCCGGCCCGTGCTCATGGGATACGTCAGCATGGCCTTGATCTTCTTGTCGGGGCCGATGACGAACACCGAGCGGACGGTGGCGTTGTCCGCCGCGGTGCGCCCTTGCGACGTGGTGCCCGCCTCCTCCGGCAGCATGTCGTAGGCCTTCGCCACTTTCAGCTCGGGGTCGCCGATCAGCGGGTAGTTGACCGCGTGGCCCTGCGTCTCCTGGATGTCCTTCGACCACTTCTCGTGGTCGGGCACGGAGTCCACGCTGATTCCGATGATCTTGGTCTTGCGCTTGTCGAACTCCGGCTTGAGCCCCGCCATGTACCCCAGCTCGGTGGTGCAGACCGGCGTGAAGTTCTTGGGGTGCGAGAAGAGGATGGCCCAGCCGTCGCCGATCCACTCGTGAAAGTTGATCTTCCCCTGGGTGGTGTCGGCGGTGAAGTTGGGTGCTTCGCTGTTGATGCGCAACGTCATGGCCTACCTCCGTGTATTGAGGATATTGCGAGAGTTCGATCCGGGCGTGACGTCCGTTCCCGTAACGGCGTCGACCGAGGTTGAGGATTCACCCAAAGCGGCGGCACGTCAAGGGCCGCCGTGACGGCGGGAGTGTCAGTCTCCGCCGCGCAGCCGCGGATCGAGGCCATCGCGGAGGGCATCGCCGAGGAGATTGGTGGCGAACACGGCGAGGCTGATGGCGATGCCGGGATAGATCACCAGCCAGGGCGCCTTCTGCGCGTATTCTGCCGCGGCGATGGAGAGCATGCGGCCCCAGGACGGATACGGCTCGGGCACCCCCAGGCCGAGGAAGGAGAGCGCGGCCTCGGCGAGGATGGCCCCGCCCAGCTGGGCGGTGACGAGCACGATGAACGGGCCGAACGTGTTGGGCAGGATGTGGCGGAAGGCGATGCGGTGGTGGCGCACGCCGAGGGCGCGCGCGGCCTCCACGTAGACGAACTCGCGGATGGCGAGCACGCTGGCCCGGACCACACGCGCCGCCCGCGGGGAGATGACCACCGAGATCGCGATGATGGTGTTCACGAGCGACGGGCCCAGCGCCGCCGCCATCACGAGGGCGAGCACCAGGATGGGCAAGGCCTGCATGATGTCCATGAGGCGCTGGGCGACCAGGTCGGTCTTGCCGCCGATGTAGCCGGACGCGAGGCCCACGAGCCCGCCCACCACCGCGCCCAGGATGGTGGACGCGATGCCCACCAGGAGCGAGATGCGCGAGCCGTAGACCAGCCGGCTCCACAGGTCGCGGCCCAGATTGTCGGTGCCCAGCCAGAACTCGCCGCCCGGGGCTACGAGCACCCGGCTCGAGGTCCGTACCGGGTTGTGGGTCGCCAGGACTTCGGCCAACACGGCGGCGAGCACGAGCAGGATGACCACGACCGCGCCCACCGCGCCCAGCGGATTCTTCCGCAGGAACAGCCACAGGCGGCTCGTCCGGCTGCGCTCGGGCGGCAGCGTGGAGGGCAGCGCGACGTCGAGGCTCCGGATCGCCATCAGGCCTTCCCGTACTTGATGCGGGGATCGAGCCAGGTGTAGAGCAGGTCCACCGTCAGGTTGGCGAACACCACCACCACCGCGATGAGCATCACCAGGTTCTGGACGATGGGGTAGTCCCGGAACTGGATGGCATCGACGAGATAACGCGCTACCCCCGGAAGGTTGAACACCGTCTCGGTGACGATGAGCCCGCCGATGAGGAACGCGAACTCGATGCCGATGAGGGTGATGACGGGGAGCGAGGCGTTCTTCAGCGCGTGCCGCCACACCACCAGGGTCTCGCGCTGGCCCTTGGCCCACGCCGTGCGGATGTAATCCTCCCGCAGCACTTCCAGCATGGTGGACCGCGTGATGCGCATGATGAGGGCCGAGCTGCGATAGCCCACCGCGAGGCCGGGCAGGAGGAACTGGAACAGATTGGCGCCGAGGTTGTCGAACGGCGAGACGTAGGTCATCGAGGGAATCCAGCCGAGCGAGCGGACGAGGAGCAGGATCACGATCATCCCCAGCCAGAACGACGGCATGGACAGCCCGGCCAGCGAGAACACGCGCAAGGCATAGTCGATGGGATGGCCCCGCCGGATGGCGCTGACCACGCCCGCGGGCACGCCGAGCAGGATCGAGAACACAAGCGCGAGGAACGCCAGCTCGAGGGTCACGGGCAGGCGCGGCTTGATGACGTCCCAGGCGGGCAGGTCGTAGCGATACGACTTGCCGAGGTCACCGCTGAGGAACTCGCCCAGCCAGCGGGTGTACTGCACGATCACCGGCTTGTCGATGCCGAGCTCCGCCTCGAGCTTCCGGCGATCGGCCTCGTCCACGTAGCCCGCCGACTCGAAGATCATGTCGGTGATGTTGCCGGGGGCCAGGCGCATGAGGACGAAGATGAGGATGGACATCCCCAGGAGGGTGACGCCCGCGATCACCAGCCGCTTGAATATGTAGACCTTCATGCCGTGTTCGAGCGCCGGTGAAGGCTACTTATCGAGCCACACGTCCTGGCGCCGGCTGACGTTGTAGATCGAGTTCTCGTGCGTGACCCAGTTCTTGACGTGGGGCCACATCACCCAGTGCTGCTTCCCCCACCCGAGGATGGGCCGCGCCCCGTCGGCCTGGAGCCGGCGATCGATCTCGTTGACGAGAGCCAGGCGCTTCTTGGGATCGGTGGTCTGCGACTGCTCGAGCATGAGGCGGTCGATCTCCTCCGAGCAGTAACCGGAGAAGTTCCGCTGCGAGCCGCAGCGGTAGTTCTCGAAGAGCTGGGCGTCGGGATCGTCGATACCCACGCCGGTGAGATTGAGGGCCACCGAGTACTCGAGCCGGGTCATCTTGGGATGCCAGACGCCGGTCTCGATCTGCTCGAGCGTGGCCTCGACGCCGATCTGCTGGAGCTGATCCACCATCCAGCTCGCGGTGTCCACGTAGATGGCGAGCGCGCGGGTGGATAGCGTGAACTTCAGCGGATTGCCGGGCCCGAACCCGGCCTCGGCGAGGAGCTTCTTGGCCTCCGCCTTCTGCTTGGCGGGGTCGCCCATCCCGGGCAGCTTGGCCACCTCGGCGGCGGGCAACCCCCACACGCCGGCCGGGCGCGGCAGCAGGGCGCCGCCGAATGTGGCCGCGCCCTGGCGCGGTCCCACGAGGTACGCCTTCCGGTCGAGGGCGAGGTTGATCGCCTGCCGCACGCGGCGATCATGGAACGGCGGCTTCTTGTAGTTGATGAGGATGTTGTCGTTGACGTTGTTGTCCATCTCGACCACGACGAGCTTGGGCGCGCCCTTCTTGGCGTCCTCGGCGTTGGTCCGGTTCCAGCCCGTGCCGGCGACGTCGAGCTGCCCCGACTGGACGGCGGCGATCTGGGTGGAGCGGTCGCGGATGACGATGAACTTGATGCCGTCGAGGTACGGCCGGCCCTTGACGAAGTAGTCGGGGTTCTTCACGTACTCGATGTACTCGCCCGGCTTGTTCTCCTTCAGCTTGAACGGGCCCGTCCCGATGCACTTGTTCTTGAACTCGGCGAGCGGGACGTGGGCAGGGTAGATGGGCGAGTAGCCGGAGGCGAGCATGGGCAGCAGCGACGGCTGCGGCTTCTTGAGCCGGAACACCACCGTGTACGGGTCCGGCGCCTCGATGTGCTCGATGTTGTCGTACCAGAGCTTGCGCGGGTTCACCTTGAGCTTGGCCTTGGCGTCGGGCGCCCCCCGCACCGCGTCGAACGTGTACTTCACGTCCGCGGAGGTGAAGGGCTTGCCGTCGTGGAACTTGACGTCTTTCCGCAGGAAGAACACCAGGTTCCGGTGGCCGTCCTGCCAGGACCACCGCTCGGCCAGCTCAGGGATGATGGTGTCGACGCTCTCCAGCTTCTTCGCCGGGTCGTAGTAGACGAGGTTGTTGAAGCAGGGGCTCGCCTGCTGGGTGACGGCGACGGTGGATTCCTCGTGGGGCGACAGGCTCGGCGCCGCGGCCAGCGGGTGGGTGACGAGCACCCCGCCGTACTTCGGAGTCTGGGCCTCCGCGACGGGGATGGCGAGCAGGAGGGCGACGGCCGCGAGTGCGGCGAGCGGTCCGAGCGAACGGGGACGGGTCATGGCGACCTCCGCAGACGCTGAGGGTTGTGGGCCCCGACCGTGTGTTGAGGCGGGAGTATAAACCAGCCGCTGGGCACTGGCAACGCGTGCCGGCGCGCCATGCGGCCTAGCCGCCCTTGAGGCGCGGATCGAGGAGATCGCGCAGGGCATCTCCCAGCATGTTGAAGCCGAAGACGGCCAGCGACAGCGCCACCGCGGGCCAGATCGCGAGCCACGGCGCGCGGTACATGTGGTCCAGGCCGGCGAGCGAGAGCATCCCGCCCCAGGTCGGATAGGGAGGCGGCACCCCGAGGCCGAGGAAGGACAGGCTCGCCTCGGTGAGGATGACGGTGGATAACCCGGTCGTCGCCACCACGATGATGGTGGGGAGCGCATTGGGCAGGATGTGTCCGATGGCCACCCGCAGGTGGCCGGCGCCGGCGGCGCGGGCGCCCTCGATATAGGTGTTCTCGCGGATGGACAGCGCGACCCCCCGCACGATGCGCGAGTTCTGGATGCCGAAGGCCACGCCGAGCACCAGCGTGATGTTCCAGACGCCGGGGCCGAGCAGGGACAGGATCGTCATCAGCAGGAGCAGGCCGGGAAAGGCCATCCAGGCATCCACCCCGCGCTGCAGCAGAAGATCGAGCCGTCCCCCGAAATACGCGGAGGCGATGCCCAGCAGGGTGGCGAGGAGGCTCCCCAGGGCCACCGCGCCGAACCCGACGTAGAGCGAGATCCGCGCTCCATAGAGCACGCGCGTGAGCATGTCGCGCCCGAGCTGGTCGGTACCCATCCAGTGCGCCCCGCTCATGGAGATGAAGCGCTCGCGCAGGTTGGTCTCCGCGAAGCCGTACGGAGTCAGCACGTCGGCGAGCGCCGCGGCCGCGAGCATGACGACCACGATGACGGCGCCCACCGTGCCGAGCGGCTTGCGCCGCAGCATCTGCACCCAGACGTCCCAGTACCAGGGGCGGCTCCCGGGCAGCGCGGAGTCGGCCAGAGCGCCGCGCGGCGGAACCGCACCCGGCGAAGCATCCGCAGCCGAGGCGCCGGCTCTAGCGATAGCGGATGCGCGGGTCCAGGAAGGCATAGGTCAGGTCGATGACGAGGTTGAGGCCCACCACGAGCGTGGCCACGATGAGGTTCACCCCCTGGACCACCGGATAGTCTAGACGGGTGAGCGCCTCGAAGAAGAAGAGCCCCACGCCGGGCAAGCGGAAGATCGACTCCATGATCACGGAGCCACCGATGTAGAGCGGGGTCTGGAGCCCGACCAGGCTGATCACGGGGATCATCGCGTTCTTGAGCGCGTGGCGCAGCACCACCGCGCGCTCCGGCAGCCCCTTGGACCAGGCGGTGCGGATGTAGTCCTGCCGCAGCACCTCGAGCAAGGCCGAGCGCATGATCCGCATGATGGGGCCGGCCCGCGTGACGCCGAAGACGAGCGCCGGCACCAGCATGATCTTGAGGTTCTCGAGGGGATCGACGGTGAAGGCCACATAGGTGTAGACCGGCGTCCATTTGAAATAGATCGCGGGCAGGACGACGACGAGCACGGCCAGTCCGAAGTACGGCACGGACAGCGCGAGGATGGCGAAGATGCGGCCGACGTAGTCGGACGCGGTGTCCTGCCGGACGGCGGAGACGATGCCGACGAGGATGCCGATGACCACCGACACCAGGATGGTCAGGACGGCCAGCTCCACCGTCACCGGGAAACGGGCGATGAACTCGTTGAAGATGGGCTGCTTGGTCCAGTAGGAGGTGCCGAAGTCGCCCCGGGTGAGGATGCCCCCCACCCAGTCGAGGTACTGCACGTACGCCGGCCGGTCGAGCCCGATCTCCTTGCGCAGCGCCTCCACCGTGGGGGCGTAGGCGTGGCCCTCCACCATCCGCAGGACGACGTCTCCCGGCATGAGGCGCATCATCGCGAAGACGATGATGCTCACCAGGACGAGGGTCGGCACCGCGAGGAGGAGACGCCGGAGCACGTACTGCTTCATCTATTGCCTGCTTACCGTTCGAGCCAGGTGAACACGAGCCGCTGGCCGAGCGAAAAGCCGTCGTGGTGCTTGAACCCCTTCACCTGCGGCGCGTGCGTGATGTACTGCGGGGGCGTGGGCACGTAGACGTAGTAGGCCTTGTCGGCCAGGTACCGCTGGATGTCGTGGACGATGGCCAGGCGCTTCTTGGCATCCAGCTCGCGCCGCTGCGCCACGAGCATCTTGTTCAGCTCCGCGTCGGCGACGTGGCTCCGATTGTGGGGCTGCTCCGGATAGAAGCCGCTGTAGAGCCAGTCGTCGATGTCGTTGCCGGGGGCCTGAGGGCCCATCGCCATCTTCTCGAACTTGCCGAGGTAGGTCGTCGAGATGTACTTGCCGTACTCCTCGGGCTTGAACTCCACCGTGATGCCGATCTTGGACAGGTTGTCGGCGGCGAGGTCGTAGTAGGTCCGCCACGGAGGCGCGTAGCCCGGCCAGTGGAACATCGGCGCGGTGAAGCCGTTGGGGTAGCCCGCTTCCCGCAGCAGGCGCTTGGCCTCCGCCGGGTCGTAGCCCACGAGGTACTTGGCCTTGGCCGGGTCCATCTGCGACGCCGGGAGCTGCCAGTCCTTCATCGCGCAGGGGACCGGGCCCGCGTCGATGCACCCTTCGCCATAGAGAAGCGAGTCGTTCCACGCCTTCCGATCGATGGCGAGCGAGACGGCGCGCCGCACGCGCACGTCGTTGAACGGCGGCTGATCGGTGCGGAAATAGAGCTTGCCGCTGGCCACCGTCATGGTCGGGGTCATGACCATCTCGGGGTTGGTCTGCTTCAGCGACTTGGCCTCCTCCGGCACCATGTAGCCCCACATGTGCCCCATGTCGACCTTGCCCGCGCGGAGCAGCGAGAGGCGGGCGGCGGCGTCCGGCGTGATCTCGATGACCACCCCGTCGAGGTACGGCTGCCCCTTCATGTAGTAGTCGGGGTTCCGCTCGAAGGCGATCTGGACGCCCTTCTGATAGGACTTCAGCATGAAGGGGCCGCTGCCGATCATCGCCTCGGCCCGGTTGAAGTCCTTGAACTGCTCCTCGACCTCGCGGGGCAGTATCGCCACGTAGGTCGCGGCGGCGAGGTGGTTGAGGAAGGGGGCGAACGGCTCCTTGAGGGTGACGCGCAGCGTGTGGCGGCCCGTCACCTCGATGGCCTGGATCACCTCGAAGCGGGCGCGGAAGCCCGACTTCGCCGCGAACCGCTCCATCGAGTACTTGGCGTCCTCGGCGGTGACCTCTCGGCCGTTGACGGGTGGCTTGTTGTGGAATCGGACCCCCTTGCGGAGGTGAAAGGTGTACACGCGGCCGTCCGCGGACACGTCCCACCGCTCGGCGAGGTCGGGGACGATGGAGAAATCGGCGGGATGCTTCTGCTCCGGGCCGTGCGGGTAGCGCACGAGCTGGCTGTAGATCATGTTCGCCCAGGAGTGGGTCAGGAAGCTGATCGAGAGGTGGGGATCGAGGTTGGGCGCCTCCCGATCCGCGATGCGGAGCACGTCGCCCCGCTTGGGCGTCTGGGCGGAGGCGGGAAGCGCCGCGGTGAGCAGCGCCAGCAGCAGGCAGAACCCCGTGATGAGGCCTCGTCGGACCATAGCACGCCTCCTCGGATCCCCCTGGGTGCAGGGGGTGGCAAGGTCAGGGACCGGTCTCGGGAACGAAGCGCGAGAAAGGTGCCCCCATCTTCGTCAAGCGCCCCGCGTTGTCAAGCGCCCCCTTTGCCGGCCGGGGGCCCGACGCCCGTCGGCGGGCGATTGTTCGCCCACGATTTGGCCATTGACAGGCCGCCGTAGCCTCACTAGAATCGCGCCACCTTTCGGCTTTCCGAACAACCACAGGGGAGGGCACCATGCGCAAACTTGTGTCCGTCAGGTCCGCGCTCGCGCTCGCGATCCTCGTCGGCGTCGCGGCCTTCGTCGCCGGGTGGTACAGCACGCCCGCCCCGGCCACCGCCCAGGCGCCGATCCGATGGAAGGTGCAGAGCGCCTGGCCGCCGACCTCGATCGTCCAGGACGCCGCCAAGCTGCTCGTCGAGACGATCGAGAAGACGTCGGGTGGCCGGCTCAAGATGGAGCTGCTGCCCGCGGGCGCCATCGTGCCCCCCTTCGAGATCCAGGACGCCGTGAACCGCGGCGTCCTGGACGCCGGGCACACCACTCCCGGCTATATCATCGGCAAGCTGCAGGCGTTCATCCCGCTCACCCACGGCCCCCTCTACGGGATGGACTTCATCGACTACTACGGCTGGTACTGGGAGGGCGGTGGGCACGAGCTGCTCAACGAGGCCTACCAGAAGAACCTCCGGATGAACGTGGTCACCTTCCAGGTCCATCCGGAAGGGCCCCAGGCCATGGGGTGGTTCAAGAAGGAGATCCGCAAGTTCGAGGACATCCGAGGGCAGAAGTACCGCATCTACGGCATCGGGGCCGAGGCCTACTCCAAGCTCGGCATCAGCACCGTGACCCTGCCCGGCGGCGAGATCGTGCCCGCCCTGGAGCGCGGTGTCATCGACGGCGCCGAGTGGATCAACTGCTACGACGACAAGATCCTGGGCATGGACAAGGTCGCCAAGTTCCACTACGCGCCGGGGATGCACGAGCCGGTGACGGTGGGCGAGTTCATCATCAACAAAGCCAAGTACGACGCGCTGCCGGCCGACCTGAAGGAGATAATCAAGGTCTCGGTCCAGGCTTCGTACTGGAACCACTTCGTCCGGTTCCAGGAAAAGACGGCCAAGGCGTGCGGGGAGCTCATCGCCGCCGGCATCAAGGTGATCAAGACCAGCGACGAACTGAACAACCGGTTCCTCAAGGCGTACGACGAGATCCAGAACGGGTACATCGGCAAGGACCCCTTCTACAAGAAGGTGACGGACTCCCAGAAAAAGTACGCCGAGCTCATCGTTCCCTATCGGCTCTCGTACTGGCCGAACTACAACTTCATCGCCGAGCACTACTGGAAAGAAAAGGTCTGGCTGAAGTAAGAGGAGTAGCGGCGCTCAGGCCCGCGGATGCCGCCACGTGGCGGCGTCCGTGGGCCTGACGCCTGCACGGCAATGGGGCCAGGCCTCGTCGGTCCCCGTACCTGACCGTGAATCATCGGCGCGCGTCCCGCCCGCATCCCGGACGTGATTTCAGCACTCCCCTCGGGGTCCCGGCTCCGAGAAACGAGAGGAGAACGTCTTGGCGATGCGTGTTCGCGGTGTGGAGAGACCACCGACGGCACTGTTGCGGACCGTGGAGGTCATCGACACCATCGCCGAATGGTCTGGCCGCGCCTTTGCCTGGCTGATCCTCCCGCTCGTCGCCAGCCTCACCTACGAGGTGCTCGCCCGCTACCTCTTCGGCGCCCCCACCATCTGGGCCTACGACTTGAGCTACATGTTGTACGGCGCCCACTTCATGCTGGGCGCGGGCTACACCCTCCTCAAAGGCGGCCACATCCGGACCGATATCTTCTACCAGAACTGGTCGCCCAAGACGCAAGGCAAGATCGACGCGCTCCTCTACCTACTCCTCTTCTTCCCCGGGATGATCTTCTTCTTCTGGATGGGCACGCAGGAGGGCGTGCATTCCCTGTTGATCGGCGAGCGCTCTGACGCGAGCCCGTGGCGCCCGATCCTCTGGCCCCTGAAGCTGTGTATCCCGGTCGGGGCCGCGCTCCTTCTCATCCAAGGGGTGTCCGAGTTCATCAAGAGCACCCAGCTGGCCCTACGGGGGCGCCCGCTATGAGCCCCGAGTACCTCGGCCTGATCCTGCTCGCCGCGCTCCTGACCGGCATCTTCGTCGGGTTTCCGATCGCCTTCACCCTGATCATCCTCAGCATCGTGTTCGGCTACATCGGCTTCGGCGACACCGTCTTCTACCTCATGGTCTTCCAGACCATCGGCCTCATGAAGGAGGAGACCCTGGCCGCGGTGCCCCTGTTCATCTTCATGGGGCACGTGCTCGAGCAAGCCGGCCTCATGGAGCGGCTGTTCAACGCCTTCCGCCTCATCCTGGCCCCGGTCCGGGGCTCTCTCTACCTGGGGGTCCTCCTGACCTCGACAATCTTCGCCACCGCCACCGGCATCATCGGCGCCTCGGTGACCGTGATGGGGCTGATGGCGGGCCCGGCCATGATCAAGGCCCGCTACGACCCCAAGATGTCGGCCGGCACCATCACCGCCGGGGGCACCCTAGGCATCCTGATCCCGCCGAGCGTCATGCTGGTCGTCATGGGCCCGATCGTGGGCGTCTCCATCGTCGAGCTGTTCGCGGCCGCGATCGTTCCCGGTGTCATGCTCGCGGGGCTCTACATCTCGTACGCGATGGTCCGGAGCTTCATGAACCCCGAGCTCGGCCCACCGCTGCCGTTGGAAGAGCGGGCCGAATCCTACTGGCAGATCGTGAAGGAGTTCTTCGCCGGCATCGTCCCGCTCGCCGTCATCATCTTCGCGGCGCTCGGCAGCATCATCGCGGGCCTGGCCACGCCCACGGAGGCCGCGGCCATGGGCGCCAGCGGGGCGGTCGTGCTGAGCATCTGCTACCGGCGGCTGAACTACAGGATGCTGCGCGATGCCGCTCGCCAGACGCTCCAGACCTCGAGCCTGGTCCTCTTCCTGGCCGTGGCCTCCAACATCTACGGCGCGGTGTTCACCCGGCTCGGTACCAGCCAGATGCTGGCGAACGCCCTGGTGGCGCTGCCGGTGCCGCCGCTGGTCATGCTGGGCCTCCTGATGGTCGTCATCTTCCTGCTGGGGTGGCCGCTCGAGTGGCCGGCCATCATCTTCATCTTCCTTCCGATCTTCATCCCCGTGGTGCAGGCGCTGAAGTTCGATCTCGTGTGGTTCAGCGCGCTGGTGGCGGTGAACCTCCAGACCGCGTTCCTCTCGCCGCCGGTGGCCATGGCCGCCTACTACCTAAAGGCGGTAGTACCCCAGTGGGAACTGAGCCACATCTATCGGGGGATGGTCGACTTCATGGTGCTTCAGATGATCGGTCTGGCCCTGTTGTTCTTCTTCCCCCAGATCGCCCTGTGGCTCCCCAACCTGCTCTTCAAGTGATCGAAGCGCGGGCCCGTGAAAACGCCGGCCCGGCCGCACGGCCGGGCCCGACCGCTCCCGCTCCCGTTCCGCCCCGAGACGGCGCCTGACCGACCGCATCCTCGCCGCCATCGACGGGCTGAGCACGATCGCCGGCTGGTTCGCCGGCTGGCTCATCGTGCCGATGACCTTGGCGGTCGCGTACGAGGTGACCGCGCGGTATGCGTTCAACGCGCCCACCGTCTGGGCGTATGACCTCACGTACATGCTGTTCGGCGCCCAGTTCATGCTGGCGGGGGCCTTCACCCTGCTCAGGGGCGGGCACATCCGGACCGACGTGTTCTACGAACGGTGGTCGCCGCGAACGCGGGCGACCATCGACGCCGTCTCCTATGTGTTCTTCTACTTCCCGGGGATGCTCTTCGTCCTCTACGCGGGGGCGGGGGAGGCGTGGAGCGCCTGGCTCATCGGCGAGCGCTCGGACTGGTCCCCGTGGCGACCGGTCATCTACCCCCTGAAGGCGGTCATTCCCGTGACGGCGGCCCTCATGGTCCTCCAGGGCCTGTCCGAGCTGATCAAGTGCCTGCGGGTGATCCGAGGGACGGGCCGATGAGCCACGAGCTCCTGGGCTTCGTCCTGCTCGGCGTCTTCCTCTTCGCGATCTTCATCGGCTTCCCCGTCTCCTTCACCCTCATCTTCCTGTCGCTGGCCTTCGGCTACTTCACGCTCGGCGACATGGTCTTCTACCTGACCGTGCTGCAGACCATCGGGCTGATGAAGGAGGAAGTGCTGGCGGCGGTGCCGCTCTTCATCTTCATGGGCTACCTCCTCGAGGAAGGCGGCCTGATGGAGCGATTGTTCCACGCCATCCGACTCCTGATGGGGGGGATCCCCGGGTCGCTCTACGTTGCGGTGCTCGCCACCGCCACCATCTTCGGCATCGCCTCCGGGACCGTCGGCGCGACGGTGGCCGTGGTCGGCATCATGTCGGTGCCGACCATGATCCGGGCCGGCTACAACCCGCGGCTTTCCGCCGGCGCCATCACCGCCGGCGGCAGTCTCGGCATCCTCATCCCGCCCAGCGTGATGCTCGTGGTGATGGGGCCGGTGATGGGGGTGTCGGTGGCCGACCTCTACGCGGCCTCGTTCGGCCCCGGCTTCCTCCTCTCCGCGCTCTTCATCGGCTGGACCATGATCCGCTGCCTGATCAATCCGAGCCTCGGGCCGCCCCTGCCCGTCTCGGAGCGCTCGGGCTCGCTTGGCAAGCTGACGGTCGAGCTGACGCTGGGGCTGGCCCCCCACGTCTTCCTCACCGTGATCACGCTGGGGCCCATCCTGGCCGGCATGGCGACGCCCACGGAGGCGGCCGCGGTGGGCGTGGTGGGCACGGCGGTGATGGCGGCCGCCTACGGGACGCTCAAGTGGGGGACGATCAAGGAGGCGGCGATCCAGACCGCCCAGCAGACGAGCATGGTGCTCTTCCTGGCGGTGGCGTCGAACATCTTCGGGGCGGTCTTCACGCGCCTGGGGTCGGCCACCCTGATGACCGACACCCTGCTCGGGCTGCCCCTGCCACCGCTGGGCATCATGCTCGTCGTCATGTCCCTCATCTTCCTCATGGGATGGCCCTTCGAGTGGCCGGCCATCGTGCTGGTCTTCGTCCCCCTCATGCAGCCGGCTATCATCGCGCTGAAGTTCGACCAGCTGTGGTTTGCGACCCTGATCGCGGTCAATCTCCAGACGGCCTTCCTGTCGCCGCCGGTGGCCATGGCCGCCTACTATCTCAAGGGCGTGGCGCCCGACTGGAAGCTCACCGACATCTACTGGGGGATGGCGGAATTCATGGTGCTGCAGGTGATCGGGCTCCTGATCGTCCTCTTCTATCCCCCGATCGCGCTCTGGTTCCCCCACTGGCTCTACGGGAAGTGAGCCCCTCTACAGCCGGGCTATCCCTCGCGGCGCGCGCGCGAGGCTTCCCCGCGCATGTGCTGCATGGCGCGCGTCTCGCCGTCCGAGTACCGCTCCTCCGTCCAGGGGTCGCCGCGCATGTGGTACCCGTTCTGCTCCCAGAAGCCGGGCGGATTGACGTCGAGGAACTCGAAGGCCCGCAGCCATTTGCTCGACTTCCAGAAGTAGAGCTTCGGCAGGACTAGGCGCAGGGGGCCCCCGTGCTCGGGGGCGAGGTCCCGCCCGTCGTGGCGGAGGGCGAGGACGACGTCGTCGTCCACCAGGTCGGCGATGGCGGTATTGGTCGTGTAGTCGGGGTCCGCGTGCTGGAGGACGAAGCGCGCCGTCGACAAGGGTCGGCACGTCTCGATGATGGTGCGCACGTGGACGCCCTCCCACATGTTGTCAAGCCGGGACCAGCGGGTCACGCAGTGGATGTCCGATCTCACCGTGACCCGGGGCAGGCGCAGGAACTCCTCCCAGGTCCACGAGACCTCGCGCTCCACCAGCCCGAAGCACCGGAACGTCCATCGCGTGGGATCGAAGCGGGGAGTCCGACCATAGGTGAGCACGGGCCACTTCGTGGTGAGGGTCTGGCCGGGCGGCACCCGCGCGGCGAGGGCGGGATCGATGGGAGTCGCCGCCTGCCGTCGCTGTTTCCACAACTCCCAGAGCAGCTTGGCCATGTCCGCCCGATTATAGACCGCGCCGCGCAAGGTCCGAATGCCCTGTTGACTCTCCCCCCTCGCCGGTGTATTCGACGCCTGCGGCTCACGGCACGGGAGCCTGCCACGCCCAAACCATCCGCGAAGGAGGAGTCATGAAGCCCAGGACTATCGCTATCGCCTGGATCGCCTTCACGCTGCCCCTGCTCATCCTCGCCGGGGTCCTCTGGCACGGCCCCTCCACGGCCGTGGCCCAGCAGCGCTTCGTCTGGAAGGTGCAGACCGCCTGGCCGGCCAGCAACCTGCTGCACATCTCGGCCGTCGAGCTCGGCAAGATGATCGAGGAGATGTCGGGCGGCCGGCTGAAGTGGGACATGCAGGCCGCCGGGACCGTGGTCGGCACCTTCGAGGTGCTCGACGCGGTCAATCGGGGCTTGATCGACGCCACCCACGCCTGGCCGGGCTACTGGGCGGGCAAGAACTCAGCCGCCGGCCTCTTCGCCCCCGGTCCCGCCGGGCCGTTCGGCATGGACCGCGAGGAGTACCTCGCCTGGCTCTTCTCCGGCGGCGGGCTGGAGCTCTACAACGAGATGCTCCAGAAGGAGCTCAAGATGAATGTGGTGGTGCCGGTGTTCACCACGAGCCTGCCCTACTGGGAGCCGCTGGGCTGGTTCAAGCGGCCGTTCAACAGCCTCGACGACCTGCGAAAGCTGAAGTTCCGCACCTCCGGCCTGGGCATGGAGATGATGAAGACCATGGGCGTGTCGGTGGTGACCCTCGCCGGCGGAGAGGTCATCCCGGCGCTGGAGCGCGGCGCGGTGGACGGCGCGGAGTGGGCCATCCCCAGCCACGACATCCTCATGGGCTTCCAGAACGTCACCAAGAACTACTACATGCCCGACCTGCGGCAGCCCGCCTCCTACCAGGAGGTGGTGATCAACAAGGCCAAGTGGGACGCGCTCCCGAAGGACCTCCAGGCCATCGTCAAGTGGGCGGGCATGGCGGAGATCATCCGCATGACCGCCTACAGCGTGGATCAGGACAGCAAGGCCATCGAGGAGCTGGAGAAGAAGCACGGCGTGAAGGTCCTCCGGACGCCGGACGACGTGCTCAAGGCCCAGGTGGCCGCCATCGACAAGGTGTACGAGATCGAGGCGCAGAAGAACCCCTTCTTCGCCAAGGTGCTCAAGGCGCAGAAGGACTTCGCCTCTCGGGCGGTGCCGCACGCCCAGAAGATCCGCCCGCCCATCGACGTGGTGGTGGCCCACTACTGGAAGAAGTAGCCCGGCCCGGCGGCGCGCTGGCCCTTGACGGGGTCCCCGCGCCGTCGGATAGTCGGACCCGTGCCGGCCGCCCGGACGTGAGGGGCCGGGCCGGCGCGGGAGGCCAGCGATGGCGGAGACGGGCGCGCGGCGGTATTCGGTGGTGGAAGGCTGGGAGCAGCTCCCCGCCGGGTACGTGCACCGGGACGTGGCGGGCGTGGCGGTGGACGGCGAGGACCGCGTCTACCTGATCTGCCGCGGCGACCATCCCATCATCGCCTATGACCAGAAGGGCAACTTCATCCGCTCCTGGGGGGAGGGCCAGTTCACCTATCGGACCCACGGCATCACGGTGGCTCCCGACGGCACGCTCTTCTGCACCGACGACGGTAACCACACCATCCGGCGCTTCACGCCGGAGGGCAAGCTGCTCATGACGCTGGGGATCATGAACACGCCGTCCGACACGGGCTACGACGGCAAGGACTACATGACCATCACCAAGCCCGCCGGTCCCTTCAACCGGCCCACCAACATCGCGGTCGGCCCGCGCGGACATCTTTACGTCTCGGATGGCTACGGCAATTGCCGCGTCCACCGCTTCTCGCCCACCGGCACCCTCGAGCGGTCCTGGGGCGTTCCGGGCACCGGACCCGGCCAGTTCTACCTGCCCCACGGTATCGCCGTGCACGCCGACGGCCGGGTCTTCGTGTGCGACCGCGAGAGCGACCGCATCCAGATCTTCGACCCCGACGGTGAGTACCTCTCGGAGTGGACGGACGTCCAGCGCCCCACCCACCTCGTGTTCGACGGCGCGGGTCTCGCCTACGTGACCGAGCTCTGGTGGCACCCCGGCGACATCTCCCGCCGCCACGGGCCGACCGTTCAGGCCAAGCCGGCCCGGCTCAGCGTGTTCGACAAGGACGGGAACGTCCTGGCGCGCTGGGGCACCGCCGACGCCACCGCTCCCGGCAGCTTCGCGGCGCCGCACGGTCTCGCGGTGGACTCGCGCGGCGACATCTACGTGAGCGAGGTGACGTGGACGTTCGCGGTGAGCCGCAACCGCGCCCCCGCGGACACGCACACGTTCCAGAAATTCACGCCCGTTGGGTAGGTAGGCGCGCTCGCTCGGCCGCCGCGCCGGGGCCCATCGGCCTCGTCGCCGCCCGCCTACTCTCTGACGACGGCCTCGATGTCGTCCTTGTGGGCGTTGAAGCCCAGGAACACCTTGTCGTCGATGACCACGGCGGGAATGGTCATGCGGCCGATGCGCTTGAACAGGTCGAGGCTGGCGTCGGGGTCCTTGCCGACGTCGCGCACGTCGACGGCCACGCCGCGGGCCTGCAGGTAGGCGAGCGCGGCCTCGCCGTCGGCATTACCCTCCATGGTGAAGAGAAGCGCGCGCTTCACTCGGCCGACGTCGTGAGCGCCGGCGAGTCGAGGAAGCGGTACTCGCCGTTGGCCGCCCAGCCCGGGGTGACCGAGGCCAGGAGCAGCTCGCGGAACCGGCTGACCTGATCGGCCGCGAGCTCGGGGCGGGCGGCGAGCAGCTCGGCGAGGCCCTCCGGATCGTCGTACGCGCGCCGGCTCACCGCCGCCACGTGCCCGAAGAAGCGCCGCACCCGCTTGTCCACCTGGGCCTCGGAGAGCCGGTGAGCCAGCCGCGCGAACGCGTCCGCCACCACCGAATCGAGCCTCAGGAAGCCGGCGAACCTCATCGCGCAGTAGGTGACGCCGTCGGGGCCGTCGAGGTGCTCCGTATCGAGGAGGATCACGAGCCGACCGGACAGCGCGGGGAGCAGGGGGGGGTCGTAGCGGCCCTCGAGATAGAACACGCGCCGCCCGTCCTGGGACAGGAGCGGCCGCATGAGGCCGCGCACGCCGCGGCCGTCGTCGGCCTCGTAGGCATCCCCCACCCGCCGCACCCGGTACTTGCCCTCGCGCAGGAGCCGCGCCACGTCGGCGGCGAAGTCGGGGTGGTCGAAGAGGAAGTCGAACACCGGCTTGTGGCTGCGGAAGGTGATGTCACGCACTTCGCGCGTGACCGCGGCGCCCGTCACCACGTCGCGCACCAGATCGTACGCGTCCGCGTCGAGGCGCTCCCACGGGACGCGATCGCGGCCGGCAGCCTCGTGCAGCGTGAGCCCCGTCTCCTGCGCGCCCGCCGTCGCCGCGCCGCCGAGGAGGGCGAGCGCGAGCCCGGCCGCCGCGACTCCCTGCGCGCGCCGACGCATGATGCTCAACGATACCATCGCTGCCTTGACCCTCCAACCGGGCTTCTGCTATTCTCCGAACCCCGCAATCGGGAAAGGAGTTCCTCCATGATCCGATCGGACATCGTCACCGCGATGGCGGCCTCCACGGGTTGGACCAAGGCCGCGTCCGACCGCGCGCTGCGGGCGCTCCTCGCCTCGATCAGGGCCTCGCTCAAGCGCGGACAGGCGGTGACCCTCGTGGGCTTCGGCACGTTCAGCGTGGGACGGCGCAAGCCGCGCCGGGGCAAGAACCCGCGCACCGGCCAGCCCATGCTCGTGACCGCGGGCCGTACGCCCCGCTTCAAGCCGTCCAAGGAGCTGAAGCGCGCCGTCCGCTAGGGTTTTCATTTCACGCGTCCGGCGCTCCGCGCTAGAATTCGAGACAGTGCGCCGAGCCCTGGTCTCCGCCATCACCCTCTGGGTCGCCTTCGCTGCCGCGCCTGTCTGGGCGGCGGGCCCGAACGGCGGCGGCCTCGCGCTGAGCGCGGGCTCGGTACTGCTCCTCGACGCCGACGGCAAGGTGCTGTTCGCCAAGAATCCCTCCGAGGATCACGCCCCCGCCAGCCTCACCAAGCTCATGACGCTCTACCTCGCCTACGAGGACCTCGAGGCGGGCCGCGTGGAATGGGAGGAGGGCGTGTCGGTGAGCCGGCGGGCCGCCGACACCCCGCGCTACCGCATGGGGCTGCGCACCGGCGAAACGGTGCCGCTGGGCATCCTGCTCGAGGGGGTGGCCATCGCCTCCGCCAACGACGCCGCCGCCGCGGTGGCCGAGCACCTCTCGGGCAGCGAGGAGGCCTTCGTCCACCGGATGAACAACAAGGCGCAGGCCATGGGCCTGGCCGCCACGCGCTTCGCGAATCCCCACGGCCTGCCCGACCCCCTGCAGCGCACCACCGCCCAGGACATGGCGGCGCTCATCGGTCATCTCGTCACCGACTACCCGGCCTCGCGCACCGTCCTCGGCGGCAAGACCTTCGTGTTCCGCGGGCGCGTCTACGCGCGGCGCATCCCGCTCTTCGACGATCCCGGGGGCGTGCAGGCGCTGAAGACGGGCTTCACCAACGAGGCGGGCTACAACCTCGCCATCGCGGCGTGGCGGGCGGGCCAGCGCTTCCTCATCATCGTGCTGGGCTCGCGGACCCGGAGCCTGTCCTTCCGGGATGCGCGCAAGCTCCTGCAGTACGGATTCATCGCCAACGGCCTCGACATCGGCGACGAGCCGCCCCGGCGGCCCGCCCCGCGCCGCGGGCCGCGCCGCTCGAACGCCTCCATCCCGCGGGCGCGCTAGCCGCGAGGCCCCCCGCATGGCCGCGCCCCGGGCCTTCCTCTTCGACGCCTACGGCACCCTGTTCGACGTCCACAGCGTGGTGGAGGCGGGACGCGCGCTCACCTCGGACCCGCAGGCCCTGTCCAACCTGTGGCGGCAGAAGCAGCTCGAGTACACGTGGCTCCGCTCCCTCATGGACCGCTACGTGGACTTCTGGACGGTGACCCGGTCGTCGCTGTCCTTCGCCCTGCGGCGGCTCGGGCTGCAGCCGGGGCCGGCGCAGGCCGAGGCGCTCCTGGACGCCTACCTCGCCCTCGCGCCCTTCCCCGAGGTGAAGGCGGCCCTCGCCGCGCTCGCCCCCGCGCCGCTGGGCATCCTGTCCAACGGCTCGCCGATGATGCTGGACGCGGCGGTTCGCTCGGCGGGCCTCGAGGGGGCGTTCCAGCACGTGCTGTCGGTGGACGCGGTAGGCGTCTACAAGCCGTCCCCGCGGGTCTACGAGATGGGAACGCGCGCCTTCGGGCTCAGCGCCCGCGAGATCCTGTTCGTGTCGTCCAATGCCTGGGACGTCACCGGCGCCGCCGCCTTCGGCTATCGCACCTGCTGGTGCAACCGGCTGGGGATGCCCATGGACGAGCTCGACCTCACCCCCGACATGGAGGTCGAGCGTCTCGACCAGATTCACGAACGGCTCGGGCTCTAGGTCAGGACGCCGAGAAGGGGCCAGAGGCTTCGTTGCCGCCCTCGACCGCACGCTCAACGTACAGAGAGTACGCCTTCGCGCGTGGCCTTCGGGCGCCGCCTCGCCTCTGACCCCTTCTCGCGGTCCTGACTACTCGAGGAATTGATTGGGCGTGTCGAACACGCCCAGCACGATGCAGCCGTCCGGCGACCACGCCTTGTGGACGGAGCCGGGACGGCGCCAGACGAAGTTGCCCGCGGTGCAGGCTCCGTCGTCGTCGACCAGCGTGCCCTCGATCACGTAGCTCTGCTCGAGCCCCACGTGGCGGTGGGTAGGCAACACGGCGCCCTTGTCCATCTTGGTGAGCGACGTGGTCTTGCCCGAGGCGTCCTCGTAGAGCTTCTTCGTGTACACGCCGGGGAAGCGGGTGGGCTCCCACTCGATCCTGGACACGTCGAGATAGGTGGACCGCTCGGTCGCCGTGATGATCATCGCGCGCTCGCCTCCTTGGGCCTGGGCCAGAGACCGACCCTAGTGTGGGCGGCGCGCGGATGGGAAGTCAAGGCCGCTCGTCCCGGGGTACTGGTACATAGCCCACTACCCGTCCCGGCAGGATGTGCGGCCTTCCCGACGGCCTGCCTACGTCTTGTCGAGTACCGACGAGACTCGGCCGCCCCGCCCGGAGATCACGCGGAGTCTTCCGTCCTCCACCGTGCCGGTGGTCGTATTGCCCTCTTTGGACGTGAACATGGGGGACTCCTTCGACGTGGGTGAGATGGGCCGCGGATACGAGCCGGATTGATCCTGGAGGCGCCGGGCAGAGCCTGGAATGATCCGGTCGGGAGCGCGCCTTACTTCTTCGCGAGCTTCTTCCGCTTCACGTAGGCCCAGATCTTCTTCGTCATCTCCGAGGGCCCGATGGGCGATGAGCCCATCACCGACTCCATCGTGTCGCTGCAGCCCTTGAAGTTGATCGCGTAGCCACCGAACGCCTTCTTGCCTTTCGCCATGCTCCGTCCTCCCTCCGAGTGATTTGGCCGCGAATCTGTGGGATGTGCCGCCCGGCGCCTCCCGATCCGGCCGAGGGTATTATCGCGAGTCCACGAGGGAGCGCAAGGGGAAAATACAATCCCTGGGGGGTCTCCCACGAGGGGGAAACTACGGGGAGGGGGTATACCCCCCGGGGGCTCTCCGGCTAGCGACGCCCCCGGAAGGCCGGCATCACGTCGCGGGCGAACCAGGCCAGCTGCTCCTTGAACTCCTTGGGCCCCATGCCCTCCGCCCAGTGGATCATCATCTGGTCGAGGCCGGGATACTTGTCCTCGAAGTACTTGATCTGCTCGATGACCTGCGTGGGCGGCCCGCAGAGCCACGCCTTCTGCTCCACGCCGTCGCGGATGCTGGGGATGCGCGCGGGCGCGCCCGGCGTCCCCCAGGGACGTCCCTCCGCATCCGCGTAGCGTACGAAGCCGAACGGCGCGAACCACTTGTAGCGCTCGTCGTGGTACGGCTCCACGCGACGGATGGCCTCCTCCTGCGTGTCGGCGAGGTAGAGACCCACGCCCCAGCAGAGATCCTCGCCGAGCGCCAGTTTCCGGCCCGCCTTGGCGGCTTCCGCCTGATACGTGCGCGCGACCTCGTCCCAGATCTTCTCGCCGTTGAGCGTCACCATGCCCTTGATGCCCCGCTGGGCGATGTAGGGCAGCGTCTTCCCGGACGCGATCGGCTGCCAGATCTCCACCGGGCGATTGATGGGCCGCGGCACCATGGTGACTTCCGTCAGCGTGTAGCCCCGATACTCGACCGCCGGCGGGATCGTGTAGCGCTTGCCCTTGTGCGAGAACGACTCCTGGTTGATGGCCTTCAGGAGGACTTCCATCTGCTCCTCGAACAGCTCCTGGTTGGCCTTGTTGTCGAGCATGGGGGCGCCGAAGCTCTCGACTTCTCTCGTGTGATATCCCCGCCCGACCCCCATGATCACGCGGCCGTTGGTCATGATGTCGGCGGCGGCGTAGTCCTCGGCGAGGCGGATGGGGTGCCACATGGGCAGGATGTTGAACGCGCACCCGAACTTGAGCTGCTTGGTCTGCGTGGCCAGCCACGTGCCGAGGAGGATGAGGTTGGGGAAGACCTCGTAGCCTTCATGCTGGAAGTGGTGCTCGGCCGTCCACAGGCAGTAGTAGCCGAGCTGATCCATGTGCTGGGCCACGTCCTTCGCGGTGTGGTAGGCCTCGACCAATCGCTCGTTCGAGTAGCGCCGGTCGTTGGCCGGCGTGCCCTGGAGCCCGACGTTCTCGAGCTCGATCTGCCCGACGTAGAGGACCGAGAACTTGGTGATCATTTCGCTCTCCAGCCTCCGTCCACGACCATGGCGTGGCCCGTGATGTAGCCGGCCTCGTCGGAGGCCAGGTAGCAGACCGCGGATGCGATGTCCTCGATGGTGCCGCGCCGGCCCACCGGAACCAGCCCGCGGATCTGATCGTCGTTGACGGCCACGCCGCGCCCGCTCATGTCGGGCACGTCGGGGCCCAAGATCTGCTGGGAGTGCTGGCGCAGGCCGGTGAGGATGGGTCCCGGGCACACGCAGTTGACGGTGATGCCCCGCGAGGAGTACGTGACCGCCATCTGGCGGGTCAGCCCCACCACGCCGTGCTTGGCCGCGATGTAGGCCGCCCCGCCCCCGGTACCGTTGAGCCCGGCCACCGAGGCCATGTTCACGATGCGCCCGCGTCCTCGCGGCAGCATCTCCGCGATGGCGCGCTTGCAGCCGAGGAACACCCCCGTGAGGTCGATGTCGATGACCCGGCGCCACACCGCCTCGCTCATCTCGTCCACGTTGAAGTAGCCGTCGAGGATGCCGGCGTTGTTGACGATGATCTCGAGGGGGCCCAGTTCCTTCACCGCGGTGGTGACCATGCGGTCCACGTCCTCGGCCCGACTGGTGTCCGCGCGCACCGCGATGGCCCGGCCCGCCGCCTTGGCGATGAGCGCCGCCGTCTCCTTGGCGGTCACCTCGTCGAGATCCGCCGCCGCGACCCGCGCCCCCTTCGCGGCGAGCGCGAGCGCGATGCCCCGCCCGAGACCGGAGCCGGCTCCGGTCACCACCGCCGTCCGATCCTGGAGGCTCATGGCTAGAGGGCCAGCGCGTAGCCGTCGCGCCGCGGATCGGCGCCGGCCATGAGGGCGCCCGACTCGGGATCGCGCATGATGCCCTGCCCGCCGCCCACGATCCACGACCAGTCGTCGATCACGTTGACCTGATGTCCCCGCTCGGCCAGCCCCGCGCGCGTGGCCTCCGATACCCGCGACTCCGCGTCGAGCTGGCGGTCGGCGTAGACGCGGATCCGCGGCGCCTCGATGGCCTCCTGCACGTTCAGGCCGAAGTCCACCGCGTTCATCAGCATCTGGGTCTGCGTCTGGAGGATGCCGTACGAGCCGGGGGTGCCGATGGAGAGCGCGAACGCCCCGCCGCGGAAGAGCTGGGTGGGCGACATCATGGTCCCCGCCTTCTTCCCCGGCCGGACCACGTTCGGGGAGGCGGGATCGAGGTCATTCCACTTGAGGATGTTGTTGAGGACGAGGCCAGTGCCGGGGATGGCGAAGCCCGACCCGAAGGGGCCGCCCAGCGTCTGCGTCACCGACACCACGGTGCCCTCGGCGTCGGCGCAGGCGAAGTGGGTGGTCTGGTCGTGCATGAAGTCGGCGGGATGTCCCTCGGAGATCTGGCCCATGCGCTGGCGCAGGGTGTGCCGCTCGCCCTCGCTCACCCCGGCCCGGGCGCGGTCGATGCGCGCCCGCTGGGAGGCCGCGTAGGCCTTGGACACGAGCCCGGCGATGGGAATCTTGGACACGTCGTTGAGATAGGCGTAGGCGAGCCGGTCCGCCGAGGCGAGCTTGACCGCCTCGATCAGGTGGTGGAGGTGCTCCGGAGAGTTGTGGCCCCAGGCGGCGACGTCGAAGCCCTCCATGATGTTGAGGGTCTCGAGCATCTGGAAGGCGGAGAACGGCGGCGGCATCGACACGACCTCGTGGCCGCGGTAGGTGATGCTCAAGGGCTGCCGCCACTCGGGGGCGAACCCCGCGAGATCGGCCTCGCTGAGCCACCCGCCGGCCTCCTGCACCGCCCGCGCGATGGCCTTGGCGATGGGGCCGCGATAGAAGACCTCCGCGCCGCCTTCGGCGATCTGACGGAAGGTCCCGGCCAGCTCCTTGTACGTCACCACCTTGCCCGGCCGCGGCCCCCCGTTGCCCAGATAGAGGCGCTGGGCCTCCGCCGAGTGAGCCAGGGTGTCCCGCGACTTCTCGAAGAAGGTGGTGTTCATCCACGTGAGCGGCACGCCCCGCTCCGCGTAGTCGATGGCGGGCCCGAGCACGCGGCTCCGCGGCATGCTGCCGAAGCGCTCGAGAGCGGCCATCCAGCCGCCCAGGTTGCCCGGCGTCGCGAAGGCCTTGGGCCCGCCGGCGAGCTCGGCCTCGGTGGCCTTGGACGGGTCGGCCGCCAGCGGCGCCCCGCCGATGAAGTCGAGGACGTGACGCTCGCGCGTCTTCGCGCGCGAGATCAGCATGAGCCCGATGCCGCCCGCGCTCGACATGAAGGGCTCCACCACGTTGAGGGCGGCGCCGACCGCGACGGCCGCGTCCACGGCGTTGCCCCCCTCGAGGAGCATGCGCGCGCCCGCCATGGAGGCGAGGGGGTGCGCGGACGTGACGGCACCGCGGGTGCCCATCACGACGGGTCGATACGCGTGGCGATGCGGCGGCATGGGAGCGTCCTCCGATCATCCGGTGCGGGTTCGCTAATTCGAAACGCGCTGAAGTACGGCAATGGTAGGCTCTCCCCCGACGGGACGCAAGAAGGGCCCGCGCCCGTCCGAGGGGGGTCCGCATCGCCACCATCTACGACACCATCGGTCGCGGCTACGCCGCGCGCCGGCGTCCCGATCCGCGGATCGCCGCGGCCCTGCGCGCCGCCCTGGGAGACGCGCGCACGGTGGTGAACGTGGGCGCGGGGGCCGGCTCCTACGAGCCAATCGATCTCCGCGTGGTCGCGGTGGAGCCGTCGCGCGAGATGATCCGCCAGCGCGCGGCGGCCGCGGCGCCCGCCGTGCAGGCCGCCGCCGAGGCACTCCCCTTTCCGGCCAGCGCGTTCGACGCCGCCCTGGCCGTGCTCACCATTCACCACTGGCCGGACCGCGCCTCCGGGCTCGCCGAGCTCCGGCGCGTGGCCAGCCGTCGCGTCGTCATCGTGAACTGGGATCCGGAGGGGCGCGACGCGTTCTGGCTGACCCGCGAGTACATTCCCGCGCTGGTCGAGCTGGACGCCGTGCTCTTCCCCACCGCGGGGGAGCTCGGGGCGGCGCTCGGGCCGGTACGGGTGGCTCCCCTGCTCGTGCCGCACGACTGCGTGGACGGCTTCCTCGGCGCGTACTGGCGCCGGCCGGAGGCCTATCTGGATGCGGGCGTGCGCAGCGGCATGTCGACCTTCGGCCGCCTGGCGCCGGAGGCGGCGCGGTCGGTGGACGCGGGGCTCGCGCGGCTCGCCGACGATCTCGCCAGCGGCCGCTGGGAGGCTCGATTCGGCCACCTGCGCGCCCAGGTCGAGATCGACCTGGGCTATCGAATCGTCGTGGCGGAGCGGCCCCGCGCGTGACGCCCGCGCTCGCCGAGGCGCTCCGCCGCGCCCACTACATCTACGTCACCACGTACAGCAAGGCGGGGAAGCCGGGCACCGTGCCCACCTGGCTCTGGCCGCACGGGGGCCACGTCTACTTCACGACGAAGCGGGGCAGTCTCAAGGCGCGTCGCATCCGCGACAACGGCCGGGTCACCGTGCACGTGGGCGCCAAGGACGGGCCCGCGTTCGAGGGGCGCGCGGAATGGGTGGACGATCGCCCCGATCTGGAGCAGGCTCTGCTCGCCGACTACCGCAGAAGATACTGGGTCATGGTCCCGCTCGGCATGGGGCGCTACATCCGCAAGGGGCTGGCCGCCAAGACCAGCGTGCTCATCCGGATCGTTCCTGCCTCGCCGGCGGGCGGGCCGGCCTGAATCGGGCGGGGTCGGGCGCGCTCGGCGCGGGCTCAGCCCCGCGCGAGGGCGCTGCCCACTTCCGCGGCCAGGCGCTTGAGGTCGAAGGGCTTGGTGAGAAAGCCGTCGGGCTTGACGCCGCTGGGCGCCTCGGCGTTGTCACCCCACCCGGTGAGCACC
>DATEDO010000054.1:0-4314 GCA_035281625.1 Candidatus Methylomirabilota bacterium | reverse complement strand
CGGGTCGACGCCTCCGGCTCCACGCCCAGCTCCTTCTGGAGCAGGGCCACGCAGGTCTGGTACTGCCGGAGCGCGGTGGCGCGCCGGCCGGCCTGCGCGTGCAGGCGCATCAGGGTGCGATGGGCGTCCTCTTGCACGGGGTCGAGGGCGAGCAGCCGCGTGGCCGCCTGGGCCGCGGCCTCGGGCCGGCCGCGCTTGAGATGGTGATCCATGAGGCGGCGAAGGGCGTCCAGCGCCAGCTCGGCGAGCCGCGCCCGCTCCGACTCCAGCCATTCCTCGAAGCCGGGGGCGACGACGTGGACGCCGTCGAGCAGCGGCCCCTGGTAGAGCGCCACCGCCGCCTCCAGCGCCTCCGGCGTGCCGCGGCGCAGGAGGCGCTCGAAGGTGGCCACGTCCACATCGAGGGCGGTGGGGTGCAGCGTGACGGTGTCGCCCTGGACCACGAGGGCGCGGCGGCTCCCCGCGAGGGCGCGCCGCAGCCGCACCATGATCTGGCGCAGGCTCTGGCGGGCCTGCCGCTCGCCCGCGTCCGCCCAGAAGAGCGCGGTGAGGGCCTCCCGCGCATGGGCCCGGCCGCCGCGGACCGCCAGATAGGCGAGGAGGGCCTGCGCCTTGCGCGCGGGCAACGGGCGCGGGCGACCATCCGCCCGCAGCAGGAAGCCTCCCAGGAGCCGGAGACCGATGCGCGCCATCACTCCACGCGTAGCACCCGCGCGCGGCGGCGGTCAAGGCGCGCGAGCGCGCGTTCACAGAACGCTCACGCCGCCGTGACGGGGATGCGCGATGGTCGGCGCCGTGGAGAACGAGACGTCGCGGCCGGTCCTGACCTTCCTCGTGCGGATCACCCGCGAGGCGGGCGGCCGCGTGGGCGGCACGGTCGAGCGCGTGCGCACCGGGGAGAAGGAGCGCTTCTCCGGCATCCGGGGCATCGGCAGCGCCATCGTCCGCATGCTCGAGCGCGATGAATCGGACACGGCGGCCAGGAGCCGCCTGGAGGAGACGCCATGACGCAGAGCCAGTACGTGTTCATCGAGTCCCGCGATCCCTTCGAGTCGACGGACACGGGGTTCGTCGCGGACACCGCCGTCACCCTGCGCGCCCGCGGGCGCGCAGTCGCGGTCTTCCTGCTGCAGAACGGCGTGCTCGCCACCCGCACCGGCGCGCACGGCTCGCAGGTGTCGCGCCTGGTCGCCGCCGGCGTGCCGGTGCTCGCCGACGACTTCTCGCTGCGCGAGCGCGGCATCGAAGCGAGCGAGCTGCGCGACGGCGTCCAGGAGGCGTCCATCGGCACCCTGGTCGACCTCATGCTGCGCCCCAACACCAAGGCCGTCTGGCACTAGAGGAGAACGAGCCATGGCTGAGAAGACCTTGACCCTGGCCCTCATGGACGCGCCCTACGAGTCGGCGGCGTCCACCACGGCGCTCCGCATCATCGACGCCGCCCTCGCCAAGGGCATCACCGTCAACGTGTTCGCCTACGAGGGCGCGGTATGCCTCACCCAGAAGGAGCAGGCGCCCCACGCCAATCCCGTGAAGGGCACCACGGTGGAGCAGGAGGAGCATCCGACCACCAAGGACCTCGTGGCCGGCATCATGCGGCCGGGGCTCACCTGGGTGAACTGCGGGCTCTGCGTGGACGAGCGCGGCGCCGGCAACTGGATCGAGGGCGTCAAGCGGGGCGGGCCGCCGGACTTCTTCAAGATGGCCGTCGAATCCTCCACCACCCTCGTCATCCCCACTCGCTGACGGAGGCCACCATGCGCATCCTCAACATCGTCGAGACCGCGTATCGCGCCACCCTGGAGGAGCAGGACGACACCGTGCTGTGGCTCTCGCGCGCCCTCAAGAACGCGGGGGCGGATCTCAGCGTGGTGCTGCGGGGCAATGCCGTGAACTACGCGGTGCGGCAGAGCTGCCCGCCGCTCACCATCGGACGCACCGGGATCAAGCATCCCGCCCAGCCCAACGACGACCTCGCCAAGCTACAGGCCAAGGGCGCCAAGGTCTACGTGATCCGCGAGGACCTGGCCGACCGCGGCATCGCCGCCGACCGCTGCGTGACCGAGGCGCAGGCCATCGGGCGCGCGGAGCTGGTGGAGCTGATGGAAACGCACGACCAGGTGTGGCACTGGTGAGCGCGGTGGCGGCGCTCACGCGGCGGCGCCTCCTCACGGGGGCGGCGGGGACGGCGGGGCTCACCGCCCTCGGCGGGTGCGCCGCGTCCACGAAGGGAGACTTCGCCCCCAAGTCCGGACGCCGCGTGGTGGTGATCGGCGGCGGCTGGGCGGGCGCCACGGCGGCGCGCTACGTGCGCCTCCACGATCCCGGCATCGAGGTGATGCTGGTGGAGCCCAGCCGGCAGTTCGTGTCCTGTCCGTTCTCTAATCTCGTCCTCAGCGGGGTGCGCACCCTCGACAGCCTGACCTTCGACTACGCCGGGCTGCGCCGGGGGGGCGTGAGGCTGGTGCACGAGACGGCCGGCGCCATCGATCCCGCCGCGCGCCGGGTCCGCCTGGGCGAGGGCTATCTCGAGTACGACCGGCTCATCGTGGCGCCGGGGGTGGACTTTCAGTGGGAGCAGGTCGAGGGCCTCGCGGCCGCCCAGGACCGCGTGCTTCACGCCTGGAAGGCGGGGCCGCAGACGGCGCGGCTGGCGCGGCAGCTCCACACCATGCAAGACGGGGGCGTGTTCGTCCTCACCATCCCGCCCGTCGCTTACCGTTGTCCGCCGGGGCCCTACGAGCGCGTCTGCCAGGTGGCCTGGTATCTCAAGACGCAGAAGCCGCGCGCCAAGCTCATCGTGCTCGATGCCAATCCGAACATCGTCTCGAAAACGGCGCTGTTCCGGGCGGCGTGGCAGGCCTATCCCAACATCGACTACCGCCCGGGGAACAAGGTGGTGAAGGTAGACGCGGGCGCCCGCGAGGTCACCACCGAGGTCGGCGAGCGGGTGCGCTACGACGTGGTGAATCTCATCCCGCCGCAGCGGGCCGGCGCCATCGCGGTGCAGGCGGACCTCGTGGGCGCCGACAAGCGGTGGTGCGAGGTCAATCACGTCACGTACGAGTCCGTGAAGCATCCGGGGGTCCACGTCATCGGCGACGCCACCGGCGGCCTGCCCGTGCCGAAGTCCGGGAACGTCGCCAACGCCATGGGGAAGATCTGCGCCAGCGCGGTCGCGCATCTGCTCGGCGGCAGGACGCCGCCGGTGATGCCGCCCGGCAACACCTGCTACAGCTGGGTGAGCGACCGCGAGGCCATCGCGGTGGTCAACGTCTACAAGATCGAAGGAGGCAAGGTCGTGCAGATCGAGCAGAAGCTCACGCGGGGGCAGTCCGCGGCGGTGGCCAGGAATTCCCTCGGCTGGGCGCAGTCCATCTGGGGTGATGTCCTTGGCTAGCCGGAGGGGGATCGCCACGCTCATCGTGCTCTACGCGAGCTTGATGCTCGTGGGGCTCGCCGCCGGACCCGCCGCCGCCGGCCCCCTCGACCCACCGGCCGGCTACGCGAAGGCGTTCACCTGCAGCGCCTGTCACGGCTTCGGCGGCAACAGCAAGGGCGACACGGTGCCGATCCTCGCCGCCATGCCGCCCCCCTATCTCATCAAGGCCCTCAAGGACTACGCGGCGGGCAAGCGCCCGTCGACGGAGATGGAGCCGTACGCCAAGATGGCGATACACCTGGGCGCCGAGGACGTCGCCGCCTACTTCGCCGCGCAGAAGCGCGAGCCCTGGGCGGGGCGCGTGGACGCGGCGGCGGCCGCGCGGGGCAAGACGGCGGCGGCGGCCTGCGCGGCGTGCCACGGCGTCGACGGGCGCGGGGACATCGCCAGGGGCATTCCCGATCTCCGAGGCCAGCCGCCCGGCTATCTCGAGAATCAGATGCGGCTCTTCAAGGCCGATCAGCGGAGTCCGGGAGACGAGGCGCTGAAGGCGCCCAAGGCGATGATGCAGACGGTGCCCGACGCCACGCTGGCCGATCTGGCCGCCTACTTCGCGTCGCAGCGGTGACCGTCTCCTCCGGGCGGGCGGGGCGGGGGCCTCAGCGGCCCTTGGCGACGATGAAGAGGCGGCGGAACGGGAAGAGCGTGCGGCCGTCGGGCCGCGGAGGATAGGCGCGGGCGACGAGGGCGCCGTACGCGGCCTCGAAGCCGCCGCGCTCGGGCTCGGCGAGGGCGTCGAGGAGCGGTCCGAGCCACGTGCCCTTGGTCCACTCCTTCACCGGGTTCTCGCCCTCGAGCACCTGCTGATACTCCGTCTCCCAGATGTCGAGCTCGGCCACGCGGGGCGCGAGAAGGTCGAAGTAGAACGCGGG
>DATEDO010000053.1:0-7251 GCA_035281625.1 Candidatus Methylomirabilota bacterium | reverse complement strand
CCTCGCTCGAGGCGGCGGCCCTCGCGGTGGCGGCCGCGGCGCGCCGGCGCGAGGAGCTGGCCCGGACGGTGATGGCGATGGCCGAGGCCATGGACTTCACCTTCCTGTTCGATGCCAGCCGCCAGCTCTTCACCATCGGGTTCCGCGTGAGCGAAGGGGCCATGGACGAGGGGCGCTACGACCTCCTCGCCTCCGAGGCCCGACTCACCAGCTTCCTCGCGGTGGCCCGCGGGGAGGTCTCCGCCGAACACTGGTTCCGCCTCGGGCGCCCCATGACGCCGGTGGAGCTGGGCACCGCGCTCGTGTCGTGGTCGGGCTCGATGTTCGAGTACCTCATGCCCGCGCTCGTCATGCGGGCGCCCGAGGGAAGCCTGCTCGACCAGACGGCGCGCCTGGTGGTCAAGCGCCAGATCGCCTACGGGGCGTCGAACAGCGTGCCGTGGGGCATCTCCGAGTCGGCGTTCAACGTGCGCGACCTCGATCTCAACTACCAGTACTCGGCCTTCGGCGTGCCCGGCCTCGGTCTCCAGCGGGGCCTGGGCGACGATCTCGTCATCGCCCCGTATGCCACCGGCCTTGCCGCGATGGTGGAGCCCGCGGCGGCGGCGCGGAACTTCCTGGACATCGCGCGGCTGGGCGGCCGGGGGCCGCACGGTTACTACGAGGCGCTGGACTTCACCCGCTCGCGGCTGCCCGAGGGGGCGCGGGTCGGGATCGTGCGCACGTACATGGCCCACCATCAGGGCATGACGGTGGCCGCGCTCGCCAACGTGCTGCGCGACGGCATCCTCCGCTCGCGGTTCCACGGCGAGCCCATGGTGGAAGCCACCGAGCTCCTGCTCCACGAGCGCGCGCCGCGGGACACGCCGGTGACGCGCCCGCGGGGCGAGGAGGTTCGCGCGCCCGGTCACCTGCGCGAGACGGTCACGCCCCTGTCTCGTCGCTTCACCTCGCCCGCGGACCTCGTGCCGCGCACGCACCTCCTGTCCAATGGACGCTACGCGGTGATGCTCACCGCGGCGGGCGCGGGCTACAGCCGCTGCG
The DNA here is from genome assembly GCA_035281625.1 of Candidatus Methylomirabilota bacterium. Lineage (GTDB taxonomy): Bacteria > Methylomirabilota > Methylomirabilia > Rokubacteriales > CSP1-6 > DASRWT01. Next base: position 6,207 of record DATEDO010000053.1, on the reverse strand, counting down.
GGCCCCTCGCCGTCACCCGGTGGCGGGAGGACCGCACGCGCGACGCGTGGGGGAGCTTCGTGTTCCTGCGGGACGCCCGGAGCGGGGACGTGTGGTCGGCCGGCCATCAGCCCTCGGGGGTGGAGGCCGAGACCTATCAAGCCACCTTCCTGGAGGACCGCGCGGAGATCCGCCGCCGGGACGGCACCATCCTGACCACGCTGGAAGTGCTCGTCTCGCCGGAGGACGACGCGGAGGTCCGCCGGGTCTCCGTCACCAATGTCGGCAGCGAGCCGCGGGAGATCGACGTCACCTCCTACGCGGAGCTGGTGCTGGCCCCGCCCCGCGCCGACGCCGCCCATCCCGCGTTCTCGAACCTCTTCGTGCAGACGGAGGCGCTGCCCGAGCTGGACACGCTCCTCGCCACGCGGCTGCCCCGCTCGCCCGAGGAGGAGGCGGTCTGGGCGGCCCACGTGATGGTGGTGGAGGGCGCCAGCGTGGGCGGCTCGCAGCACGAGACCGACCGCTCGCGCTTCCTCGGGCGCGGGCGCGGCATCCGCACCCCCATGGCCATGATCGAGGGCCGCCCGCTGTCGGGCAGCACCGGCTCCGTGCTTGATCCCATCTTCAGCCTGCGGCGCCGCGTCCGCCTGGCTCCCGGCAGCAGCGCGCGCGTGGTCTTCTCCACGCTCCTCGCCACCTCCCGGGCGGCCGCGCTCCTCATGGCCGACAAGTATCGCGACCCCGCCACGTTCGAGCGCATCGCCACGCTGGCGTGGACGCAGGCCCAGGTGCAGCTCCACCACCTCGGCATCGACGCCGACGAGGCCCATCTCTTCCAGGCCCTCGCCAACCGCATCCTCTACGCCGACGCGCGCATGCGCGCGGCCCCCGCCGTGCTCGCCCGCAATCAGCTGGGCCCGCCGGCGCTGTGGGCCCACCGGATCTCGGGCGATCTGCCCATCGTGCTCGTCCGCATCGACGAGGTCGAGGACCGCGGCATCGTGCGCCAGCTGCTCCGCGCCCACGAGTACTGGCGCATGAAGGGCCTCGCCGTGGACCTCGTCATCCTGAACGAGAAGCCGCCGTCCTATCTCCAGGATCTCCAGGGCGCGCTCGAGTCGCTGGTGCGGGCGGGGCGTCCCGCGCTCGGCTTCCTGCGCGAGGGCGGGGTGTACGTGCTGCGGGGGGATCTGCTCTCCCCGGCCGACCGGGACTGCCTCTACACCGCGGCCCGCGTCATCCTGCTGAGCCGCCAGGGGAGCCTCGCCGAGCAGGTGGCGCGCGCCGAGCGGCCGGCGCCCGCGCGGCGGCGCGAGCGGCGTCCCGCGCCCTCACGCACGGTCGAGCCCGACCCGCCGCTGCCCAGCCCGCCCCGGGAGTTCGACAACGGCCTGGGCGGCTTCGTGGAGGAAGGCCGGGAGTACATGATCGCGCTCGGCCCGGGCCAGTGGACGCCCGCCCCGTGGATCAACGTCATCGCCAACGAGCGGCTGGGCTTCCAGGTCTCGGAGTCCGGCGCCGGGTACACCTGGGCCGCCAACAGCCGGGAAAACCAGCTCACCCCCTGGTCCAACGATCCCGTGAGCGACCCGCCCGGCGAGGTGCTCTACGTGCGCGACGACGAGAGCGGGGAGCTCTGGGGCCCGACCCTGCTGCCCATCCGGGAGGAGGCCTGGCCCTATCAGTGCCGCCACGGGCAGGGATACAGCCGGTTCGTGCACCGCTCCCACGGGATCGAGCTCATGCTCACCCAGTACGTGCCGCTCCACGACCCGGTGAAGATCTCGCGCCTCCGCGTGGTGAACCATTCCAGCCGGTCCCGCCGCGTGACCGTCACCGCCTACGTGGAGTGGGTGCTCGGGTCGTTTCGCACCGCCACCGCCGCCCACGTGGTGACGGAGCGCTGCGAGCGGACCGGCGCCCTCCTCGCGCGGAATCCCTGGACCATCGACTTTCCGGGCCGGGTGGCGTTTTTCGACCTCGCCGGCACGCAGACCGCCTGGACGGGCGATCGCACCGAGATCATCGGGCGGAACGGCACCCTCGATCACCCCGAGGCGCTCGAGCGGGGGCTCGAGCTGTCGGGCCGGGTGGGGCCGGGGATGGATCCCTGCGGCGCGCTGCAGCGCTCCCTCGCGCTCGCCCCGGGCGAGGAGGCGGAGGTGGTGGTGCTGCTCGGGCAGGGCGACACGCTCGGCGAGGCCCAGGAGATCATCGAGCGCACGCGCGCCGCCGATCTCGACGCCGTGCTCCAGGCGGTGATCACCCGGTGGGACGATCTCCTCGCCGCGGTGCAGGTGAGGACGCCGGACCGCTCGCTGGACCTCATGCTGAACCGCTGGCTGCTGTACCAGGCGCTGGCCTGCCGGGTGTGGGCCCGCGCCGGCTTCTATCAAGCGGGCGGGGCGTACGGCTTTCGCGATCAGCTCCAGGACGTGATGGCGCTCACGGTGGCGACGCGCGACGTGACGCGGACCCAGCTCCTGCGCGCCGCCTCGCGGCAATTCCTCGAGGGTGACGTCCAGCACTGGTGGCACCCGCCGTCCGGGCGGGGGGTGCGCACCCGCATCTCCGACGACCTCCTGTGGCTGCCCTACGCGGCCTCGCACTACATGGCGGTGACGGGTGACGAGGCGGTGCTGGACGCCGAGGCGCCGTTCCTCGAGGGTCCGCCCCTGGCCGACGATCAGCACGAGCGCTTCTTCGAGCCCGCCGTCTCCCGCGAGCGCGCCTCGCTCTTCGAGCACGCGGCGCGGGCCATCGACCGGAGCCTCACCGCCGGCCCCCACGGCCTCCCGCTCATCGGTACCGGCGACTGGAACGACGGGATGAACCGCGTGGGGCCGAAGGGACGGGGGGAGAGCATCTGGCTCGGATGGTTCCTCCTGGCCGTCCTGGGCCAGTGGATTCCCATCGCCGAGCGCCGCGGCGAGCGGGCGCGGGCCGAGCGATGGCGCAGCCATGCCGGCGCCGTCCGGGAGGCCCTCGAGGCCCACGGCTGGGACGGCGACTGGTACCGGCGCGCGTACTTCGACGACGGGACGCCGCTGGGCTCGGCCGAGAACGCCGAGTGCCGCATCGATTCCATCGCGCAGTCATGGGCGGTGCTGTCCGGCTGCGCCGACCCGGCCCGGGCATCGCGGGCGATGGGCGCGGTGGAGGAGTACCTGGTGCGGCGGGAGCAGGCCCTGGTGCTGCTCTTCGCGCCGCCGTTCGTGCGGCCGCGCCGAGATCCCGGCTACATCCGCGCCTATCCGCCCGGGATCCGGGAAAACGGCGGGCAGTACACCCACGGGGCCATCTGGGCCATCATGGCCTACGCCGCGCTGGGCAACGGCGACCGTGTGGGCGAGCTCTTCTCCATCCTCAATCCCGTGAACCATTCGAGCACGCGCGCGGGTCTCTACCGGTATCGCGTGGAGCCCTACGTGGTGGCCGCCGACGTCTATGCGGAGGCGCCGCACATCGGCCGGGGCGGGTGGACCTGGTACACGGGCTCGGCGGGATGGATGTATCGGGCCGGCATCGAGTGGATGCTGGGCTTCCGCCTGCGCGGCGCCGCGCTCTTCATCGATCCCTGTATCCCGCGGGTGTGGCGCGGCTTCTCCATCCAGTTCCGGTACCACGCGGCGCGCTACGAGATCACGGTGGACAATCCGCGCGGCGTCCCCCGCGGCGTGGAGCGGGTGGAAGTGGACGGCGTCCGCGTGGAGCTGGGCGCCGAGGGCCTGCCGTTGCGCGACGACGGCGCCGTGCACCGCGTTCGCGTGTGGATGGGCTAGCACGCGTCCCAGACTTACCGGGTCGGATGTTCCTGGGGCCGCGCTCGCGGCCCTCCGTGTCGCGCGTTTTCAACCACTTCGGATGGGCACGCCTCTTGCCTCGTAGAACCGACGACAAGGAGGCACGCCATGCTCATGAGCACGAAGGAGATCCTCGGCTTCACCATTCAAGCCACCGACGGCGAGATCGGGCAGGTCTCCGACTTCCTGGTGGACGATCACTTCAAGCTCCGCTACCTCGTCATCGACACCGGCAAGTGGCTGCCCGGCAAGAAGGTCGCCCTGGCCACCGCGTGGATCAGCAGCGTGGATCCGCGCCGGCAGGTGGTGGTGATGAACATCGACAAGAAGCGCATCGAGGAGGGACCCGACTACTCCGAGGAGCACGTGCTCGACCGCGAGTACGAGACCAGGCTGCACGCGCACTATCAGTACCCGCCGTACTGGGTCTAGCCCCGGCGGGATGGGAGGACGCAGGATGGGACGCTGTGACGTCTGCGGCAACGACTACCGCCGCACCATGGAGATCCGGCTGGGTGGCGAGCGGGGCACGTTCGACTCGTTCGAGTGCGCCATCCACCGACTCGCGCCCATGTGCGAGCACTGCGGCTGCCGGGTCATCGGGCACGGCGTCGAGCTCGGGGAACGCATCTTCTGCTGCGCGAGCTGCGCACAGATGGAGGGCATCGACGAGAAGGCCGTCAATGCGTAGGGTGGCTGGAGGAGCACCATGATCGGCGCTCGCGTGGGCGCGCGTCCGATTCACCCCCTCCTGGTCGTCGTTCCGCTGGGGCTCTGCATCGTGTCCGTCATCGCCGATCTCTTCCGCCTCACCGGCCTCGGCGGGCCCGCGTGGTTCGACGTGGCGAGCTACGGCATCGCGGGGGGCGTCCTCGGCGCGCTCATCGCCGCCCTCCGCGGCTTCATCGACTATGTCTCCATCCGAGACGCGCGGATCCGCGACATCGCCTTTGCGCACTTCGTCACCGCCTTGTTCGTCGTGGCGATCTACGGGCTCAGCCTCTGGATGCGGTGGTCCGGGGACCAGGGGCTGCTGCCGGTGGCCGTCTCGGGCGTCGGACTGGTGCTGCTGTGCCTGGTCGGCTGGCTGGGTGGGGAGATGGTCCACGTCGACGGCGTGGGCCTGACGGACGAGCAGGTGGCCGCAGCCGGCGCCGCGCGGCGCAAGGTCGCGTGATGCCCGGCCGCGTCAACGTGGGCACGCTCGAGCGCGTGGCCTCGATCGCCGGGGGCCTCGGGCTGATCGCGTGGGGGCTCCGGCGGCGCTCCCGCGCTGGGCTCGGGATGGCCATGACCGGCGCTTCCCTGGCCTGGCGCGGTCTCTCGGGCTGGTGCGCCCTGTATGGCAGCCTCGGCATCGACCGGGCGCGGGGCGGGCGGGGATCCCGCGACGGCACGCGCGGCAATCTCGGGGTGAAGGTCGAGCGCGAGCTGCTCTTCGAGGACCCGCCGGCCAAGCTCTACGCCTTCTGGCGCGACTTCCGCAACCTGCCCTCGATCATGTCCAACGTGCGCCGCGTCACCGTGGATCCCGATGGGCGCTCCCACTGGGTCGTCAACGGGCCCGCCGGCACCACCAGCGAGTGGGATGCCGAGGTGATCAACGACCGTCCGGGCGAGCTCATCGCGTGGCGCACGGTGTCCGGGGCGGTGGCCCATGCCGGGTCCGTCCACTTCGAGCCGCAGCCGACGGGGGGGACGCTGGTGCGAGTCTCGCTGCAATACGACCCGCCTGGCGGCGAGCTGACCCATCTCGTGAGCGCCCTCTTCGGCGCGGACCCGGGGCAGCGCATCGCGGAGGATCTCCAGCGGTTCAAGGAGGCGATGGAGCGCGCGGGACAGGATCGTGACGGGCTACAGCCCGCCACCGCCGAAGCGCTCGGCTATCCGCGGCCCGATCCCGGCCGCGTCAAGTAAGCCGGCCCAGGGGGCCCAGGTCGAGGTTCAGCTCGTCGCGCGAGAGCCCGAAGCGACGGGCGAGGTCACGGATGGTGTCCTCCAGCCGCATGAGGGCGAGGCCGATGGCCTCGACCTGAGCGGCCGTGAGCGTGCCCGCCTCCATGCGGCGCAGGGTCTGCCGCTCCAGGAGCTGGCGGAGGAACTCGGCGAGCGCCAGCACCAGCTTGCCCACCGACCGTTGCACGTCCTCGGGACGCGCGTTCCAGCGGGCGGGGCGCGCGCGGGGCGCCAGGCGGGCGATCTCCCGGCGCATGGCCGCCAGCTCCCGCGGACCCAGGGTGGTGACGCGGCGGCGCGGCGTCACGACGCGCCGGGCTCGGGCGCGAAGGCGTACGGCGCCCACGGTCCGCTGCTGACGACGCGCACGTCGGCGAGACGGCATGCGACCTCCCTCACGGCGCGCTCGTAGGCGCGGTGCTGTCCGCGATCGACCAGATGATAGACGCTGGCGAGGAGCGGCGGC